>CAYTNC010000034.1:0-21245 GCA_964438935.1 uncultured Bacteroidales bacterium | reverse complement strand
TTAATATGCATGTGTTGAGAAATCTTCCTTACCGTATGGAGCGCTTACCAGTGCCTGATTTTTCCCTGCGCCGGCATGATGAAAAGATTATCATGTACCAGGGATCGCTGAATTCCGGAAGGGGTTTGGAAACAGCCATAAGGGCCATGAATTATACGGAGCATGCAAGACTGATCATTGCAGGGTCCGGATACCTGGAGGTTGAGCTACGCGAACTGGCCAACTCGCAAGGCCTTCAGGATAAGGTAAAATTTCTTGGCAGAATTCCTCCTGAAGATCTCCGGAAATATACGGTGCAGGCCGATTTGGGTATTTCTCTTGAAGAAAACCTGGGGTTGAATTACTTTTATGCTTTACCCAACAAATTGTTTGATTACATCCAGTCACGTGTACCTGTGCTGGTTTCCGGGTTGCCTGAGATGGCGGCAATAGTTCAAAAATACGGAGTGGGGCTGACCACTGATTCCCCTGATCCGGCCCGGCTTGCAACGACTTTTATGTTAATGCTCGGGGATCAACCGCAGCGAAAACTGTGGAAAGAAAACCTGGAACATGCTGCTGCCGAACTTTGCTGGGAAAAAGAGGAGCCTGTTCTGCTTGATCTTTACAGCAGGGTTGTATCTGACAATGGAGAAATTTTATAAATCCCTTTTTCTGAGCAGTAGGTTGATCAGGTAAATGAAAAGAACCATATAAAGCAACACAATTGCTGTTTCCCGGAGCGAAACATGGTCCTGTACCTCGCGCAGCGCATACTTCCCAAAAGGCATGTGAATCAGATTGTTGATTGCTTTTATGGGGAAGAGGCCCTTCACCCAGGCCACGTCAATCCTTAAAGTCACAATGGGTTCAATGATCAGGGTATACAGGAACATCAGACCCATAGCCAGGCCGGTTCTTTTGATCAGCAGGCCGATCAGCAATGCAAATATGAGGTAGGCGGTCAGCAACAGAAAATAGGCAGGAACAAAGCCCGAATATTTAATGAGGTAGTGAAGCTGGATGTTGGGTGTGCTCAACAACCCGATTACCAAGCCGGCAATAAAAATAAACAGGGTTGAGGCGAGGGACAACAGCACCACCAGGAATAATTTCGATTTAATAAAATCGGCCCTGCTCAAGCCGTTCATAATATTTTGCCGGAGCGTGTTGTAACTTATTTCGCTGGTTATGGAAATGATCACGTAAATGGCCAGAATGAACTTGAGGTATCCGGCCACGTAGGTGATGTTGTGCCAGATGTCGGGAAACTGGTAAATGGGAATGTTGGAAGGGTCAACCAGTTTGGTAAGTGATTCGCCATTGAGCGAGATGGATTTGAGGAACATCTTGCCGCTCAGAATAACCAGCAGAACTATGCCGACATGAAGGGTGGTCAATACCCAGAATGAGGCATTGGATTTTATTTTTATCAGTTCAATTCGGAAAAGCCTTTTCATGCCGGTTCATTTAATATTTCAAGGAATTGTGTTTCAAGTGATTTCTTCAGGGAAACCAGGTGGGTAACAGAGATGCCGCGTTCAAAGACAAAGCGGCTGACATCACCAATGCGGACCTCTCCGGGAAGGGTTAAGGTAATCGTATCACCTGTTGTTTCAATTTTTTTTGTGCCGGGAAAACTTTCCAACACTTCCTTCAGCTTGGGCAAATTATCGGCAGCCATTTCCAGGCGTTGTTCGTCCAGCCGGGTTTCGTTAACCGGACCGGAATGCAGGAGTTGCCCCTTGTTCAGCACGGCAAAATGGGTGCATACCTTCTGAACCTCATCGAGCAAATGACTGGCCAGGATAATTGTTTTACCCCGGGCGGCAATATCCCGGATCAGTTCCCTTATTTCGGCTATTCCACGCGGGTCCAACCCGTTGGTTGGCTCATCGAGTATCATCACCAGGGGGTCGCAAAGCAGCGCGGATGCCAGGGCCAAACGTTGCTTCATGCCCAGTGAAAAAGTGCTGAAGGCCGTGTTCCGGCGATCATAAAGGCCTGTAATCTGTAATACTTCGTTGATATTCCCATACCCGATGGCCTTGATCTCAGCCACAATTTTCAGGTTATCCAAAGCCGAGAGATACGGGTAAAAAGCTGGGGTTTCAAGTATTGAACCGATTTTCTGACGATTTTCCTTATCGGGCTTTTTCCCAAACCAACTGTAAGATCCGCTGGTGGGATTAATCACATCAAGCAACATGCCCAGCGTGGTGGTTTTACCACTGCCGTTGGGGCCCAGGATTCCGAAAACACTTTTTTCGGGAATGCTCAATGTCAGGTTGTCAACAGCCTTTATTACCCCGTAATATTTGGTAAGGCCACTGGTGGTTACAACGTTGTTCAAAATATTTGTATTAGAATGGTTTTCAGGTTGCATTTCCTATGCGCAAATCAATTTTCTCCTTTAACGCCATGAATTTCTTCACGTCAATCGATCCGATCAGGTCAATCAGCACCAGTCCTTCCTGGCTTTCAATAACAGCAACAAATCCAACAGTTTTGCCCCTCTTTTCACGGTTATACAGGTTAACTAAATTGCCTTTTTCATTGATCATCATGATTACCCGGTATTCCTCATCGGTAAGGGATTTTTTCAACGCGGCAATATTGGCTTTGCTTAACCCGACGCTTGCCTTGCTGTAATTGAGCACCCTGATTTCTTCGATGTCATTGAATATATCCGCCAGTTCCTGGTTGTTTTCGGTGTTCAGCATCTTCAGTGTGCTGCTGTAAAAAAACATGTTGGAGGTTTCCTTAAAGGATGATCTGAACCGGGTAATGCTTTTGCTTTGGCCGCATACGTTAAAAGTAGCCGCCAGCAAAAGCAGCATGAAAGCATATTTCATAGGTGCCATTTTATAGTAAGACGAATATGTGGGGTAAAAATTACAAAAAAATTTTAAATAAGAACCAAGAACCAAGAAACAAGAGCCAAGAACCAAGTGCCACAAGTCAAAACCTGCTTGCCCGTAGGCAAGGCAGATAATCATAAGCCTGGGACAATAAATGGCATACAATAATTGTCTTTTTCAATAGCCGCCGGCTTTAGCCGGTGGTACTCATTTGCAATACCCCATATCACCCGCTGCAAGCAGGGCATTACCATGAGCAGGGCTTTGCTTGCAGCGGGATTATATTTTGGTGTCTTTTAATCCCCGGGTTGAAACCCGGGGCTATTGAGGCCGGGAAATTGATAGTTAATATGATTTACTCCCTTTGCACTGGATTTCAATTACCACTTTGGTGATTTTTTTAAATATCCAACAGTTTGGTATAGCATTACGTCTGTTTTTTATCATTGCCGATATTCTTAATCACTATTGTCCGGTATAAATTTATATCGTCCCATACGGGACTTATCTATTAATGTTAATCTTTTATCTACCAATATGATGTCCCTACGGGACGGTTCCGTTAGGAACCAAATATTGGTAGAAAAGTAAAACCACCTCTCAACTCTCAAAGTCCCGTAGGGACGCAATAGATACTGGACTTCATTTAATTCGAGAAATTTTATTCGGACAACAATGATTCTTAATATTTATCTAATAATAACAGTACCTTACAGATGTTAGCTTGACGGCAACCCTTCAAAGGGGCATAACGCAATGCGACAAGCCTGCCTATAACCTGATGATTTCTTTAGTGCAGGTTTGTGCGTCAATGACCGTGATGGCGGCCATGTTCACAATTTCACGCACCGAGCTGGCCATTTGCATTACCTGGATCGGCTTGTGAAGCCCTGTGAGAATTGGGCCTATTACTTCGGCACCACCCAGCTCCTGCATCATTTTGTAGGCAATGTTACCCGAATTCAGATCGGGAAAAATTACAGTATTCACATCCATGTCGCCCAGCTTGCTGAAAGGGAATTTCTCCTGCCGTAGTTTTTTGTTGAATGCGTAATTGGCCTGCATTTCACCATCAACGATGAGTTCGGGGTAATCGCGATGCAGTATGGCAACAGCCTCGCGCACTGTATCCGGACTTTCATTGCGGTTTGATCCGAAGTTGGAATAGGACAGCATGGCAATGCGGGGTACCATGTCGAACTTTCTCACCTCGTTGGCTGTCAGCAATGTGGTATCGGCCAGCATACGGGATGTAGGGTTAATGTTCACAGTTGTGTCGGCAAAAAAGAAAGGTCCCTTTTTGGTGAGCACCATATACATACCTGCAATATGTTTCAGGCTGTTGTTGGTTCCCACAACCTGAAGCGCCGGCCTGATGGTGTTGGCATAGCGGCTTGAGAATCCGGCCAGGAAGCCGTCGGCTTCACCGGAATCAACCATCATCACCCCAAAATAGTTGGGGTCATGTATCTTGTCAAGCGCTTCCTCATAGGTCATGCCTTTGCGTTGCCGCTTGATAAAGAGGCTGTGCGCGAATCGCTTTCTGCGTTCGTCTTCAGCCGGGCTGTGAATATCAACAACAGGTATATCACCCAGGTCAATTTTGTGGGTTGCAGCCAGCTGTCTTATCTCATCATTGTTGCCAAGAAGGATGGGCAGGGCAATTTTCTCGTTGTGGACATACTGAACGGCCTTAAGAACTTTCAGGTTATTGGCATCGGCAAACACTATTTTTTTTGGTTTTTGACGCGCGCGGTTCCGGATGTCATCTACCAGCTTATCATACAGGCCCATTCTTTTCATGAGCTCAATCTCATAGGCTTTCCAGTCGGTTATGGCAACACGTGCTACTCCGGTTTCCATGGCAGCACGGGCAACAGCAGGGGCAACTCTAGTGATCAAACGGGGGTCGAGGGGTTTGGGAATGATATACTCACGGCCAAAGGTGAGGTTGCTGACCTTGTAGGCGGCGTTTACCTGTTCGGGAACAGCCTCCTTGGCCAGTCCGGCCAGAGCATAAACAGCGGCCAGCTTCATTTCTTCGTTAATGGTTTTAGCTCTGACATCCAATGCACCGCGGAAGATAAAGGGAAATCCCAGCACATTGTTCACCTGGTTCGGGTAATCGCTTCGTCCTGTGGCAATGATCACATCTTTTCGCGCATCAGTCGCGTCTTCGTATGATATTTCCGGGGTGGGATTTGCCATGGCAAAAATGACCGGATCGGGCGCCATTGTCTTTACCATTTCCTTTGAAAGTACGTTGCCGGTGGAAAGTCCCAGGAACATATCGGCTCCCCTGATGGCCTCTGCAAGCGTGCTGATCGTTACATCCTGCGCGAACTCGAGCTTATACTTATTCAGGTCAGTCCTGCTGGTAGTGCAAACACCCTTACTGTCGAGCATGAGAATATTTTCCGGCCTTACTCCGAGCTTTTTATACAACCTTGCACATGAAATGGCAGAGGCCCCGGCTCCGTTGACCACCACCCTGATGTTCTCAATTTTCTTGCCTGTGATTTCCAGTGAGTTTAATAAGCCGGCTGATGAAATAATGGCTGTGCCGTGCTGGTCATCATGAAAGACAGGAATGTCGAGTTCCTTTTTCAACCGTTCTTCAACCTCAAAACATTCGGGGGCCTTGATGTCTTCAAGGTTAATACCACCGAACGTGGGTGAAATTGCTTTGACGGTAGCAATCAGCTTTTCCACGTCCTTTTCATTTACCTCAATATCAAAAACATCCACGTCGGCAAAAACCTTGAAAAGCAAGCCTTTACCTTCCATAACAGGTTTGCCGGCAAGGCTTCCTATATCGCCCAGTCCCAGTACTGCAGTTCCGTTTGAGATCACCGCCACCAGGTTGCATTTGGAAGTATAGATATAGGCGTCATCCGGATTTTTCTGGATTTCCAGGCAGGGTTCGGCCACTCCCGGCGTATAGGCCAGCGATAAATCATATTGTGTGCTGTACGGCTTGGTAGGAATTACTTCTATCTTTCCGGGCCTGCCGCATGAATGGTAATGCAGCGCTTCTTCACGGGTTACTTTGGGCATGGTACTTTTTGTTTTTGGTGTTTTGAACTTCGGTGTTCAATTCTGTCTGACCTTCTGATTTACGCATCTATTCGGACATCAGGAATTATGTTTATTTTGCGTTGATTTTTGGTCAAAAAACTCTTGGAAAATGGCGGTTTATTTTCTACCTTTATTTAAGATTTAAATGCAGATCCCCAAGAGATCTGTTACTAAATTAGGTCGATTGACCTGTACAGCGCAACTTGTTTTGCGACTGTTTTTACGCCCGGCACTTTTGCCGGGCTAGTTTTTTTCTGTCCATAAAGTCTCATTTGCTGCGTTACGCTTGTCCGAAAATTGCTCATTTACGAATAGTAAACTCCGCATTTTCGGACTGCGCAAGCCTTGCAAATGGAACTCTCTGAACAGACAAATAGTCAACTAAACATGATGTCAGTTTTATTCACACATCTGACTATAATATTGAGGAATCACAAATGGTTAATCGTGTTCCTGGTAAGATGAAGCAAGCTCAAATGCTTTACCTTGTAACTTATTGACGAGTAATTCAATAAGCTTTACATAGATTCGGATTGATCTTTTAGATTTGAGCAATCCTGCCAGTGTAAAAATACCTGCATTCCCAAATGAATATCGGGCATCGTTCAAATGCATCCGCTCCTCGCTGCTCAATGCAAGCATGGCCTCCTCCGGAAAAAGACCGGGGTTGGATTCAACCAGCCTGTATATGGTTTCCTTATCTGTTTCAAATAATTCAGCCATATCAGAATCAATGAATACTTCTCTGTTTCTGATTACCTTAACACGTTCGGCAATAAATGAATCCAGTCCTGCAACTGAGATATTTTCTGTCATGATGGTTTTGGTGTAGCCCAAAGGTAATTAATTCTTTTCACAAGGAAAATATTGTCCAATTATTAATCTTACGTTTCATGATATTTTCGGTTTGTAATTTGATAACCTTGACAATCAGCAGTATTCGCAATCAGGAAGCTTAAGAAAACCGGAAATCTGTATGAATGACTTTTATTATGAAATGAAACGAATCAATTTTATAAATTTGATCAAACCTGTAAATTTAACATGCTCAATAATTCTTTAATTCGTCCGGACAGCATTGCAGTGGTTGGTGGTTCAAACAACCTGAGAAAGCCGGGAGGAAGAATTCTGCAGAATATTCTTTCGGGTGGTTATGCCGGCCGGCTTTTTGTAGTCAATCCCAAAGACGAACTGGTTCAGGGCATCAGGTCGTATGCCGATCTTAATGAGCTCCCTGATGTAGGGCTGGCCATTCTGGCCATCGCGGCACGGCAGTGTGCTGATGCCGTAAGGATTCTTTTGGAGCAGAAGAATACAAAGGCCTTTATAATACTTTCAGCCGGTTTTAGCGAGGATAGTGAAGAGGGTCGTTTGATGGAAAAGGAAATTGTGGACATGGCGGAGAAAGCCGGTGCCTGTGTTATTGGTCCTAATTGCATTGGGGTGATTACCCCGGCCTATAACGGCGTGTTTACCACTCCGGTTCCCAGGCTAAGTGCCGGTGGTTGTGATTTTGCTTCTGGTTCAGGAGCAACTGCCGTTTTTATTATTGAGTCGTCGCTACCCAAAGGACTTACATTTTCAAGTGTTTTTTCGGTAGGTAACAGCGCTCAAACCGGTATTGAAGACATTCTGGAATACTGGGACAACTCATACCGGCCCGGAATAAGCTCTCCCATCAAGCTCCTTTATATCGAAAATATAAAAGAACCGGATAAGTTGCTGCATCATGCCTCGTCGCTGATCCGCAAAGGTTGCCATATTGCTGCAATCAAAGCTGGAACCACCGAGGCCGGAAGCAGGGCTGCATCCTCACACACCGGAGCCATGGCCTCGGCGGATTCTGCTGTTGAAGCATTGTTTAGAAAGGCTGGAATTGTCAGGTGTTTTGGAAGGGAAGAACTCACTACTGTGGCCTCTGTGTTTACCCACAAACCGGTAAAAGGCAAAAACATTGCCATCATCACACATGCCGGAGGGCCGGCGGTTATGCTTACCGATGCCTTGTCGGCCGGGGGGCTAAGTATTCCCAGAATCACCGGGGAACACCACAAAAATATTCTGGGCATGATGAATCCTGGAGCATCTGCTGACAATCCTATAGATCTGATCGCTACCGCTACCCCGGAGCAACTGGATCATGTGATTGAATATGTCGACAAGCACTTGCAGGAGATTGACAGCATCATGGTCATCTTTGGAAGCAATGGCATGGTTGACATACGGGAAATATATGAGTTGCTTCACCGTAAAATAAGGGAATGCACCAAGCCGGTATTTCCAATTCTTCCCTCGGTAACAAGCACACGGGAGGAACTGGAATATTTTATGAATATGGGGAATGTGAATTTTCCGGATGAGGTTGTTTTGGGTCGCGCACTGACAAAGATTTTCAATACGCCTTATCCTGCCGAGGAAAAGATTCATGCTGAGGATGTCAATCTTCCGGTGATTCGTAAAATAATTGATGAAGCACCAGACGGATACCTGGAGCCGGGAATTATTCAAGAGCTGCTTAAAGCTGCTGGCATACCTATGGTTAAGGAAGTAGTGGTATCCAACGGAAGCATGCTGAACAAAATGGCATACCAAATCGGTTACCCAATGGCCCTAAAGGTTGTAGGTCCGGTGCACAAATCAGATGTGGGCGGGGTTACCCTGAATATCAAATCGGACGTTCACCTGAAAGCGGAGTTCAAACGAATGATGAAAATCAGGGGTGTTCATGCTGTTGTGATGCAGAAAATGATTCAGGGAACTGAACTCTTTATCGGTGCCAGCTATGAACCCAGGTTCGGACACGTAATCCTTTGCGGATTGGGAGGAATCTTTGTTGAGGTACTGGGAGACGTGTCGTCCGGACTTGCACCCCTTACGTTTGAGGAGGCCCGATCGATGATCAGAAGTCTGCGCGTATACCGGATTATTCAAGGTACACGGGGCAAGCCCGGAATCAATGAGAAAAAATTCACTGAAATCATAGTCCGGTTGTCTACCCTGTTGCGATATGCAACTGAAATAAAAGAAATGGACCTGAACCCCTTAATTGGAAATACTGAAGAGATAACGGTTGTAGATGCAAGAATCCGGATTGAAAAGTGAATTGCTGGTACTTTTTAGGTATACCGTGATCTATTTTTTTTACATTTGAACTTTTTTATACAGAATTTATAAAATTACAGGTTATGATTATTCATCAGCTGTCTGTATTCCTCGAAAACAAATCGGGAAGGCTTACCGAAGTGCTCAATGCACTCGGAAGCGAGAATATCCGGATAACCGCTCTGAGTGTGGCCGACACTTCTGAATTTGGCATCCTCAGAATGATCGTATCCGATCCCCAGAAAGCCAGAGAGATTCTGAAAAACCGGCAATTTACGGTTAACCTTACCGATGTCATCTCCATCATGGCCCCCAATGAAGCCAAATACTATGCCATGGTATTGAAAATACTTTCTGACCGGGGAATCAGCATTGAATACACCTACGCTTTTTCAACAGGTGAAAAATCAGTTATTATTCTGCGCAGCAACAATACCGACGAAGCTATCAAAGCGCTGAAGGATAATGAAATGGAATTAATCAAAGCAAGTGACCTGTATAAAATATAATTCAAATGGAGATCTGGAACAGACATTTCGAATGCATGGATCGTGATGAACTGAAGAAGGTTCAGAGCGAGAGACTCAGGGAAACCGTGGAACGTGTATACTATAATGTACCTTATTATCGTAACAAAATGCAGGCAGCCGGATTGGGTCCTGAGAACATCCGGTCAACAGATGATCTGCACAAGCTGCCCTTTACCACCAAACAGGACTTACGGGATAATTATCCCTTCGGGCTGTTTGCGGTTCCCATGAGTGAAATTGTGAGGGTTCATGCATCATCAGGAACAACTGGTAAATCTACCGTTGTAGGTTATACCCGCAGGGATATTTCTACCTGGTCGGAGGTAATGGCACGTACATTAACAAGTGCGGGTGCCAACCGCAACGATTTCATACATATTGCCTACGGTTATGGCTTGTTTACGGGTGGTTTGGGATTGCATTACGGCGGTGAAAAAATAGGAGCATCCGTTGTGCCGGTATCAGGTGGCAATACAATCCGGCAATTGCAATTGCTGGTTGATTTTGGCAGCACGGTTCTTGCGTGCACCCCTTCATATGCACTGTTTCTGGCCGAGGCCATTGAGGATGCAAAAATCAACAGAGACGACCTGAAACTCAGGGTAGGGGTTTTTGGTGCCGAGCCCTGGACTGAAAATATGCGCCGCGAAATTGAAGAGAAACTTCGCATTAAGGCCATTGATATATACGGGCTAAGTGAGGTTATCGGACCTGGTGTGGCCAGCGAATGCCTCATTCAGGATGGGCTTCACATCAGCGAAGATCATTTTTACCCGGAAATCATTGATCCGAAAACCCTTGAAGTGCTACCCGAAGGCAAAACCGGTGAGTTGGTTTTTACAACAATCACCAAGGAAGGCTTGCCCCTGATCCGTTACCGCACACGCGATTTGACGCGGCTTCATTACTCAAGATGCCGGTGCGGACGCACTACAGTAAGAATGGAGAAATGCCTCGGACGCAGCGATGACATGCTTATTATCCGGGGCGTCAATTTGTTCCCGTCGCAGGTTGAAAGCGTGCTGCTCGAAATGAGCGAAATCAAGCCCCATTACATGTTGATTGTGGACCGGGTAAATAACCTGGATACGCTTGAACTTCAGGTTGAGGTAGATGAAGCCTTTTTTCAGGATAAGATCAGCCAGCTCCAGTCACTCAGTCAGAAGATCCAGTCAAACCTGGAAAGCACACTCGGGCTTGGTATAAAAGTAAACCTGGTGGAGCCGAAAACAATTGAAAGAAGCGAAGGCAAAGCCAAAAGGGTAATTGACAATCGTAAATTCTAAGTGTATATCAGCTTCTGTGATGGTTAACAACATGCCAATTTCCGCCGATTTAATCAACCGGATTGCTGCTGAATCCGGGGTACCTTCCCCAGGTAAAGCTTCAATCCGCGAAATAGTTCATCTGGCCAACCAGCTTGAAAAAGAAACAGGAATCCGGTTTATCCGAATGGAAATGGGGGTGCCCGGACTAAAGCCGCCTGATATTGCCACAAAGGCCGAAACAAACGCGCTCCTGCAGGGGGTGGCATCTGTTTATCCGCCCATTGAAGGAGTTGCTTCACTGAAGTCTGAAACCTCAAGATTTCTAAAACTGTTTCTGGATGTCGATGTGAACCCGGCAGGTTGTATACCCACATGTGGGTCCATGCAGGGCTCATGTGCAGGCTTCCTTACAGTTAACCGAACCAACAGAAATAAAGAAGGCACCTTGTTCATTGACCCGGGGTTCCCGGTTCATAAGCAACAATGCCGGGTGCTTGGACATGATTATTATTCATTTGATATTTATGATCACAGAGGAGATAAGCTGAAGGATAAATTAAAAAGTTATCTGGATACGGGCAAGATATCGAGCTTGCTTTATTCCAATCCGAATAATCCTTCCTGGATCTGCCTGAATGAAGAAGAACTTTCAGTGATTGGAGAGCTGGCCAACCAGTATGATGTGGTTGTAATGGAAGACCTGGCCTACTTTGGTATGGACTTCCGCAAGGATATTTCAAAGCCGGGATTGCCGCCCTTTCAACCCACCGTTGCAAAATATACCGATAATTATATTCTGCTGATATCCACTTCCAAGGTATTCAGCTATGCCGGACAGCGTATGGCCATGATGGCCGTATCGGATAAAATTTTCCACAAGAAATATCCCGACTTGCTGCGTTATTTTTCATCTGAGGTACTGGGACATGCCATTATTTATGGGGCCCTTTATGCATTATCAGCAGGGGCATCTCATTCGGCCCAGCTGGCTGTAGCAAACCTGCTCAAGGCTACAAATGATGGTGTGTACAACCCTTTTAACGAGATCAAAAAATACGGGGAATGGGCATCGCGCATGAAAGAGCTGTTTATTACCAATGGTTTCAGGATTGTTTACAACATGGACATGAATGTTCCCATAGCCGATGGTTTCTATTTCACTGTGTCATATCCGGGCCTCACAGGTTCACAATTGCTTGAAGAATTAATACGTTATGGCATCAGCGCCATTACGTTGGATATTACCGGCAGCACACGAACCGAAGGGCTGCGAATTTGCGTGTCGCAGTTCAGCGATGAGCTGATCCCGGTGCTTGCAGAAAGATTGAACAGTTTTGGCAAAGATCATAGTTGATTTTTGTTATTTTTGCGTCCGCCAAAACCTGACTTTAAGCTTATTTTTTTTGGTTTACAATTTGGAAATTTGGCTGACAAACTTTTTTGGTTCGATTTTGTTCTTTTAATAAGGAGATAAACACATGGCGAAGATAAAAGGTGCTATAGTCATCGATATTGAAAGGTGCAAAGGATGTGAAGTGTGCATTGTCACTTGTCCCACCGGAGTCATCAGGCTCGAAAAGAAAGTGAACGGGAAGGGTTATCATTATGCATACCCGGCATTTTCGGATAATTGCACCGGTTGCGCAAATTGCGCGGTAGTATGCCCCGACGGGGTAATTACGGTTTACCGGAAAAAAGTAGAAGAATAAATTACAAATTCTATGGGAGAAAAGAAATTAATGAAGGGCAATGAGGCATTTGCTGAGGCTGCCATCAGGTCGGGATGCGATGCTTATTTTGGTTACCCCATTACACCCCAGTCGGAAGTTATGGAATACCTGGCTGCGCAGCAGCCTCATTTGCGCACAGGCATGGTTTTATTGCAGGCCGAAAGTGAAGTGGCTGCTATCAATATGGTTTATGGAGCCGCCGGCACAGGAAAAAAAGTGATGACATCCTCATCAAGTCCCGGTATCAGCCTCAAACAGGAAGGTATTTCTTACCTGGTGGGTAGTGAATTGCCCTGTCTGATACTCAATGTGGTTAGGGGCGGACCCGGACTGGGAACCATTCAACCCTCACAGGCTGATTATTTTCAGTCGACCAAAGGGGGAGGTCATGGCGATTACAAGATGGTTGTGCTGGCCCCGGCTTCTGTGCAGGAAATGTCGGACTTTGTAAAACTGGGGTTTGACCTGGCTTTTAAATACCGTAATCCGGTGCTCATTTTGTCAGATGGCATTATCGGCCAGATGATGGAACAGGTTGAACTGTTTGAACAGTTACCCAGGGCCACTGAATTTGATCAGGCCTGGGCAACAACAGGCAAAACGCCTGACAGGGAGCGCAACATCATCACCTCGGTGAACCTGGATCCTGCAGTTCAGGAAAGGCATAATCACAAGCTTCAGGCCAAGTATCTGAAAATGCAGCAGGTCGAAGTAAGATTTGAGTCGTTTGATTGTGAAGATGCGGATTACCTTATGATTGCCTATGGTTGTTCGGCACGGATCTGCCAGAAATCAGTGAAGCTGGCACGAGCCAAAGGCATTAAAGTTGGTTTGCTGCGTCCCATAACACTTTTCCCTTTTCCTACCGTTGAAATCGATCGCCTTGCCGGAAAGGTAAAGGGAATGATGGCTGTTGAACTTAGCGCCGGTCAGATGGTTGAGGATGTGAGGCTTGCTGCCAACGGTAAGGTTCCGGTTGCGTTTTACGGCAGGATGGGGGGTATGGTGCCCTCACCTGAGGAAGTGGTCGAAGCTTTGATAAAACACTTTTCAATCAGGTAATTATGGAAACAAATGAAATAAAAAATTACAATCTGGTTAGTCCCGAAAACCTGGTTTATACCAGAACTTCACTGATGACCGACAAGCCGCTCTCTTTTTGCCCGGGTTGCGGACATGGCACGGTACATCGGATGATCATGGATGTTGTGGATGAAATGGGAATTCAGGCCGACACCATTGGAATTGCTCCGGTGGGATGTTCTGTGCTGGCCTATGAATTTATGAATATCGACATGCAGCAGGCAGCACATGGGCGTGCTCCGGCTCTTGCAACTGGCATCAAGCGCTGCTGGCCCGATAAGTATGTCTTCACCTATCAGGGCGATGGTGACCTGGCGGCTATTGGAACTGCTGAGACCATTCATGCCTGCAACCGCGGTGAAAATATTGCCATTTTCTTCGTTAACAATGGCATTTATGGTATGACGGGAGGGCAGATGGCTCCCACCACCCTTCCGGGGATGCGTTCATCCACATCACCTTACGGAAGAGATGTGAAGCTTATGGGAAACCCGCTGAAAATTACCGAACTGGTGGCCATGTTGCCAGGAACCTATTTTGTATCCCGGCACAGTGTTCATACCCCTTTGAACGTACGGAAATTTAAAAAGGCGGCGCGGATGGCATTTGAAAATCAAAAGCTGAACAAGGGCGTGTCTTTTATTGAGATTGTTTCCAACTGCAACTCAGGTTGGAAAATGTCTCCGGTTGAATCCAACAAGTGGATGGAAGAAAATATGTTCCCGTTTTACCCGCTGGGCGACATTAAGGTCAATGGCGAAATGGTCAGCAAGCCTGCTAAAGCGGAATAATTTCAAAACGAATTATCATGAATGAAGAAATTATAATTGCCGGTTTCGGCGGACAGGGAGTCCTTTCTCTGGGTAAAATTCTGGCCTACTCCGGAATGATGCAACAAATGGAAGTCAGCTGGATGCCGTCTTACGGCCCCGAAATGAGAGGCGGAACAGCAAATGTTACAGTAATTCTCAGCGATGAAAGAATCAGCAGCCCGATACTTAAACAATATGACACGGCCATTATTCTGAATCAGCAATCAATGGACAAGTTTGAATCATCTGTAAAACCGGGAGGCGTTCTGATTTATGATTCAAATGGCATCACCCGGCATCCGCAACGGAAAGATATTCAGATTTATGTGATTGAAGCAGCATCAGAATCTGCCAAGATGTCTTCTACCAAAACTTTTAACATGATTGTACTGGGTGCCTTCCTGAAAATCAAACCTGTGGTCACTGTCGAAAACGTGATCAAAGGTCTGAAAAGCTCCCTTCCGGAGCGACACCACCACCTGATCCCTGAAAATGAAGAGGCTATAAAGCGGGGAATGGCGATAATTAAGAAAGTGGCATAATAAAAAATGAGCGTAGTCACCTGACTACGCTCATTCTTTATTATCCAACAGGCTGACTTTCTCAGGCAATGATTTCTGTGCGGATTGCTTTGATGTATTTGTTGATTTCTTCTACCTTGCTCATGAACTCGTTCATGGTTTTCCTGCCATCGGGAGTAGCCGGGTCAAAATCGCTTTTGATATTGACCACAAATTTATCAAACACGGGCTGCAATTGCTTCAATCTGATCAGGTTTTTGTTGATATCCTGATCATTACTGTATTCATTCAGCATGCCGATCAGGTTGGTCAGTGATATCCGCTGCTCAGCCAGCCGTTCAATAATCTCAATATCTTTGGTAGATGAGGCCACGTATGTGGCAATGTAAATGGCTTCAACCCATCCGCCCATGATAATTTGTGCCGATGCTGCATATCTTTCATTTTCCCGGAGGTAATCATCTGAAGCCATGTACACTTCATTTGCTATCTTGATCAATGAATCTTTATTGTCGACATTCCTGTCAAACCGTTCCGCAGTATTTTTAAAGTAATCAGCAGGTATTCCCATTTCTTCTGCCATTCGTTGCATGGCATTAAAATATCTTGCGGCTGTTTCAAGTTGCTCGCCAACCTTGGCATAACTCAGATCAACCGCATAAACCCCCAGGTTCAGGGCTTTCTTGGAACTGGTAACGTAATTAGACATTCTTTCGGGTGAATTGAGCAGCTCGCCTTTATAAACAGCACCCGACGACTGGAACAAAGAAGTCATTTCAACGGAAAGATACATGTTATAAAAAATCGGTAATCCTACGCCCATAGAATCTGTATTATGCACCAGAGGTGCTATTTCACCCAGATCTATGCTGTCAATCCCTTCAGTACCGGATGTTCTTCCTGATGGCCTGCAAGAAACAACTAGCAGCATCAGGCTGGCAAACAACACAATACCCAACCGATATGTTTTCATAATAGCAGAGGTTAAATGTGAAAAGGTCATAATATAACAAAAATAAAGCTATTAATTATTTCCATTGGTTATTCACAGCCTTTCCTAATTTTGTCATCTTTTTTTAACAATTGGTCAATAAGCAGTGCACACCGGTATGATGTTGTTTATTTCCTATAAGTATTTTCCTGTGGTTTTTTTCATGAACTGCAGCCGTTCGAATGCAGCGGTGTTTTCTTCGTTTTTTGCCACCAGCCCTTTGAAATCAGCCAGGTTTGAATAACCCTTTTGTTTCATCCATTTTTCAATGTCATCAAGAAGTGTGGCGATGTAGGGGATTCCGTTTTTATAAAGTGTAGAACAGATCTGGACGGCTGAGGCCCCCGCCAGTATTTGCTTGATAACACCCTGATAATCGTGAATTCCGGTGGCTGCAACCAATTCCTTTTGAATGTGCCCATAGAGCAGTGCAATCCAGCGAAGTGACAGGGTTATTTCATGGGGTGAACTGTATACATTCTGCGCTACTACCCTGAGGTTCTCAATATCAATGTCCGGCCGGTAATACCGGTTGAACAGCACCAGACTGTTCACTTCCATGCTGCTGATCTTGTAAAGCACCCGGTAAAGGCTTGTAAAATAGAATCCAACCTTTACAGCTATAGGGATACTTACATTTTTGCGCACTTCGTGGATGATATCCACATAGGCTTCCTCAATCTGATAACCTGTAAGGTTGATATTGGTAGGCGGAATAAAGATGTTCAGCTCAATTCCGTCGGCTCCTGCCTTTTCTAACTCTTTCGCAAATTTTGGCCATTCTCTGGGCGTAACACAGTTGATGCTTGCCATAACCGGTATGGATACAGCCTTCTTTGCCGATTCAATCAGTTTAAGATAAGCAGCGGTTCCTTCTTCTTTAGAAAAGGAATTAACAAAATCCATTGCTTCAGGATACCAGAAATACATATCATCCTGACTGATCAGTTTGCTTTTTGGAGTAATCAGTTGCTCTTCAAACAGCGATTTCAGCACAATTGCACCCGCTCCGTTATCGGCACATTCCTTTACCTTGTCGGCATTGCTTGTAAGGCCTGAACTCGACACAATGAGGGGGTTGGCAATTTTGATGCCCATGAATGTTGTTGACAAATCCATATTTGTTTATTTTGAGTTTTCAATAAGATATTTCTTTAGGTAATCAACCGCCAGGCTCAGGTTCTTCCTTGCTTTATTACTCATTTCACCCATGAATTCCCATTCGTAACCTTTGATGTGCATCAGGAAAGCCTTCGGTTCCCGGTTGAATGCCTGCCGGCTCAGGTGCAGAACAAATGCCGGTGAAACGGAATGCATGGAAAACTCTGATTTTTCCGATGCTTCCAGGGGTTCCATGATGAAAGTATCAATGCCCTCCCGTGAGGCATCTGCAAAGATGACCAAATCATGCTTTGCAAGGGCGTCAGCATCTTCAAGATTGAGTTGGTAATTGGAATCGGTATGAATGTTGGCGAATCCTTTTTCAGCTGACCACCGTTCAATTTCTTCAGCCAGCAACACCCCGAGTCCGTCATCCTGCCGCCCCGGATTTCCATACCCGTAAATAAGTATTTTTTGTGTTTTTCCGGTCAATGTTTGAATTTTCTGTCTATCAGGTTTTCGCAGGCATCATAAATCTCAAATTCAAGTGGCATTTGTCCCAGTGCATGGGTAGCACAACTCAGGCAGGGGTCATAAGCCCTGATGGCTACTTCCACGGCGTTCATCATGCCTTCGGTGATTTCCTTCTGTCCGGTCATTACCTTTACCGCCACCTGATTAACAGCTTCATTCATGGGCTGGTTGTTGTTGGTGGTGGATACAATGAGGTTGGCCATGGTAATCATGTCGTTTTCCCCAATTTTATAATGGTGGAAAAGCGTGCCTCTGGGTGCTTCAATAAGTCCTACTCCTTCAAACTTTTTGGTGCCTTTGGTTACCAGTTCGCCTTCCATCAGGTCCTGATCATTCAGCAATTCTTTGATTTTCTCGGCAGAATGCAAAATTTCGATCAGCCTGGCCCAGTGTGAATGCATGGCTTTGTTACTGGGTTTTCCGCCATTATACTTTCTGAATTCTTCAAATTCCTTTTGTGCCAGCGGTGTATCTATAAATTCAACCGTGTTCATCCTGGCCAGAGGTCCAACAGAATACCATCCTGTCTTTTTTCCAAGTTCTTTCAGGTAGGGAAACTTCATGTAACTCCATGTTTTAACTTCTTCGTCAATGTAACGGTCATATTCCTGGTAGTCCACGTCATGGAGTATCTTTTTGCCTTCGGAATCAACAGCGCGCAACACGCCGTGATAAAGGTCAAGTGCGCCGTCTTTTCGCACCAGGCTGAGGTAACTCGAAGGGAATTCGGCAAAGTTGTCAATTATGGCCTTGTTTTTCTTGTGGTATTCTTTAAAGAACTCCAGCGCATCCTGCGACCAACTGATCATTTTGTCAATGTTCATATATTCATCGCCATGCAACAGGTAATCCCGCTCTTCTTCCGTAAGGTGCTTGTTGATACCTCCCGGTATGGCGCCGGTTCCGTGTATTTTCTTCCCGGCAGTGGCCTTAATAACTTCCTGACCGTATTTTCGCATCATCACACCCTGAACGGCCAAATCCTTATTTGCCAGGGCCACGCCTATTATATTGCGGTTTATAGGATCTGAATTCACGCCAAACAACAGGTCGGGCGATGCCAGGTGAAAGAAATGGAGTGAATGCGACTGGAACATTTGTCCGTAATGCATGAGCCGACGCATTTTTTCACCGGTTGGTGTCAGGCCGTCACCGGTTCCTGCGCCCACAATTACATCAAGGGCTTTGGCTGCGGCCAGGTGGTGGCTGACAGGACAAATTCCGCAGAGGCGCTGAACAAGCACAGGCATTTCCCAGTAAGGGCGTCCCTGAACAAAGCGCTCAAATCCTCTGAATTCAACAATATGCAGACGTGTCTGTTCTATTTTTCCTTCATTGTTGAGATGTATGGTAACTTTTCCATGACCTTCCACACGGGTTACCGGTTCAATGGTGATCTTTTGTCCCATAGTATTGAGATTTAATCGAATTTCAAAACTTCGTAAGGTAATTTCATCTCATCGCCGGTAACCAGAGCCACCAGGGCCTCCCATATAAGATCGGCCCGGGGCGGGCATCCCGGCAGAAAATAGTCGATCTTGACAATTTCGTGGCAGGGATAAACCTTGTCCAGCAACATGGGTAATTCCGGGTCATTGGGAATAATACCCTCGTCATTGGCAACAACAGTTGGGCTATTCAAATAGGCTTCTTCGAGGCATTCGCGTATGGGAATTCCGTTTCGCATAGCCGGCAACCCTCCCATGATGGCGCATTCACCAACAGAAACCAATATTTTGCAGTGCTCTCTGAAATCCCTGAGCACATGAACGTTCTCGCTGTTGCAGCATCCGCCTTCAATCAGTCCGATATCACATTTCTTGGTGAACTTCTTAATATCGTTAATGGGTGATTTGTTGAATTCTACCAGTTCAATCAGTTCCAGTATTCTTTCATCAATATCCAGAACTGACATGTGGCATCCGAAACATCCTGCCAACGAAGTTGTGGCTACAATTGGTTTGCTCATGGAAAGGGATATTTTAGATTTTCGAAATTTGAATACTTTCAATATCGCTGCCAATGGGCGATTTGTCGTACCTTCTGGCACCAATGGGAACATTAAAGCCTTTTTCTTTCACCAGTATCGATCCAACAGGGCATACATCCATTGCTTTCTGGGCCAGTTCATCCGTAAGTTGCTTTCCTAACTTGGGATCCACCACTACTTCCACACCGATACCCCGCTTCCGGTAAGCAAATATGCTTCTTCCACTGTCATCAGTAATGGCCCGGATGCATCTTTTACAAAGGATACACCGGTTATGATCCTTGATAATCTTTGGGTGCGAAGCGTCTACGCTGCGGGTGGGAAACTGAAAAGGAAATCTGGGTACCAGCATTTTAAAACGGTAGGCCAGGGCCTGCAATTCACAACTGCCACTTTTTTCACAAGCAGGGCAAAAATGATTGCCTTCCACAAACAACAGCTCAATGATCGACTTTCTCAGATCGTTTATTTCAGCCGATTCATTTTCCACATTCATTCCTTCAGTTACAGGAGTAGTGCAGGCAGTCATCAGTTTGCCGTTTATCTTTACGGTGCAAATGCGGCAACTGCCTTTAGGTTTAACGCCAGGATAATTGCACAGTGTGGGAATAAAGATGCCATTTTCCCTGGCCGCATCAACCAGATATTGCCCTCGTGTGGCCATGCACTCGATGGTGTCAATGTTGAATTTTACAAACTGGCTCATAGTGAAAATTCTTTAAAAATTAGGTACTCTGCCGGTTGCTTCACACGACTCCTTAACTGATTGTCCCAGGTCGAAGCCGCTGTCGTATTCTTTGTTTTTCTGAATCTTCTTTTCATACAAGGGTCTGAAGTTTTTGAGACTGGAAAGTATGGGATTGGCTGCAGTTTGCCCCAAACCACAGCGGCTGGCTTTCAGTATTTTGCCCCACGCAACAATGTCGTCAATATCCTGTTTAACCCCCCGGGCATCCAGTATTTTCAGCAGCTTGTTTTTCAGAAGGGTGGGGAGTATCCGGCAGGTGGAACAGCTCCCGCAGGATTCGTCGATAAAGAATTCCATGAAATTAACCACAATATCTGATAAGATATCGCGGTTGTGCCCGATGATAATCAATGATCCGCCGGTGGCCAGATCTTCGTATCCGAGAATCCGGGTGAATTCATTCGAAGCAATGATGGCGCCCGATGGTCCTCCAACCTGAACGGCCTGAACATCTTCAGCGTGAGCTCCCACCATGTCCAAAATATCATTTACCGAAAATCCCCATACTACTTCATAAACACCGGGAAACTTGCAATCGCCCGAAACACTCAGCAGCTTGGTGCCTGTTGATTCGGTAGTGCCTAATGATTTGTACCATTCGCCCCCGTTGAGCACAACCTTAACCACAGCGCAAAGGGTTTCAACGTTGTTCACAACAGTAGGCATGTCGAGATAACCCTTCTCAACTGGGAATGGCGGCCGATCGCGCGGCTCGCCGCGTTTACCTTCGGCCGATTCAATTAGTGCCGATTCTTCGCCGCAGACATATGCTCCTGCGCCAAACTGAATGCGGATATCGAAATTGAATCCTTTCTTGCCGAGGATGTTCTTCCCCAGGTAATTGGCTTCCCGGGCTGTTTTTAGTATGGATTCAAGATAAGTCTGGAGGTATTTGTATTCATGGCGCAAATAGAGTA
>CAYTNC010000033.1:0-21373 GCA_964438935.1 uncultured Bacteroidales bacterium | reverse complement strand
ATTCCAGTAAATGAATATCAATGCATTACAGATATTAGCTTGACGGCTATGCCGCTGGCGGGGGTCAGGGGGTGGACTTGCATGAAGTCTCCTTTATATTGGCACTATAATAATGTTCTAAAAATTTGTTCGTAATAAACATGGGGTAACTCCGTAATCCTCCCCCAGCCCCCTCCAAAGGGGGATAGCGCATTTTCATTACTCATCTCCAATTAATTAAGTGAGTGCCTTTTTATATAAAATATTCTCTTAGCTTGACGGCTTAGGCTTTGCCCATAGCCGTAAAGCTAAGGGGCGAAGCCTCGAAATGTAATAGCACAGGGCGAAGTGAAACGGAGCCCTGTGATAATGGTCGTAAAGCAATTCAAGCGCCATAGGTGCGAGACATATTTGAACAGATTCCTATTAACTACGTGCCGGACCTTCAGCCCTTAGCAACATACTCATTACCAAACACAGTGCTACATCATGTTTACACATAATTTCGCCCTGTGCTTTTACCTGTCGTTCTTTCAGAACTGTAAATAATGCAAATGCAGAAAGATAATTGCTTTGCTTGACGGCTATGAGCACAGCCTAAGCCGAACATTTGTGCAACCGCAGGTGAACAAGGGAGGAGAAACGACGACCGTGGCAATCTCTTCTCCCCATGACGATAACTCCGGATTTCTAATTTTTCCGGGATTTCGCAATGAAAAAGTACAACAGAAAACCGAGCGAAATGGCAACCAGTTCAATGCCAAAAGAAATGTATCCATTGTGGAAGCTGTCCCAATCCATACCCATACTCCCGTTTTTCTCAATCAAACCGATAACCAGTAAACCCGCACCGGCAAATAAACTGACCAACCCCCATTTGAGTGTGGGATAGCTGTTGATCTCCTTGTCTTTTATAGGCTCGAGGATTTCAGCTTTTTCAACATGTCCCGCGTTGATCAATCTTTTTTTCAGAATAAAATCGGTGAAGACCTTAATGATCATATAGATCCCGCCGAATACAAAGGCTGTTATAAATATTTCTTCCATGGCTAAATTTGTTAAATTGTTTTATATTTCATGAGTCGGCCGGGTTGATAAAAAGTTGCAGTGAACCGCATATTTTTATCAGGGTGCAACTTTTTTACTGTTCGTACGACCTATGTATTGAGAATGGACGACAAAACACTGATAAGGAAAATTAGCGAAGGAGATCAACAGGCTGTCAGATTGCTGGTTGACAATAACCGGAACCTGGTGTGGCATATCATTGTTTCGTTGGTTGGAAACAGCAGTGAGGGTGAAGATCTTTTTCAGGAAGTATTCCTGCGGGTGTTTAAAGGAATGCGGAATTTCCGCGAAGATTCACGTTTGTCAACATGGATTGGTTCCATTACCCATCATGTGTGTGTGGACCACCTTCGGAAAAAGAATCGTGAAAAGGTTGTTCAAAGTTATGATACCGATATCAAACAGGTCCATAATATTGCTGCTGTTACCGGAGGAAACCCGACAGAAAAAGAAGATCTGAACAGCATCATACTGGCAGCCATAGCCAGGCTGCCACAGGATTTTCGTACAGTAATTACCCTGTATCACCTCGATGAGTGTTCTTACCGGGATATTGCAGAGATTACAGGAATGCCCGATGGCACGGTAAGAAGCTACATCAGCAGGGGAAGGCATCTCCTGCGCGAAATCCTGATTAGCCTGGTCCCCGATTTGGCTGAAATACGAAGTGATGAATAGAAATTTTGAATATTTTTGCAACATGATACCGGAACAAATGAAAAACGGCGACTTAGACAGGCTCATTCAGGAAGCTCTTCACAGCAGTGATGACCTGAAGATCAGAACAGGTCTGGCAGAAAAAACCATCCGGAAAATTGAGAAAAGGATGCTGCTGAAGGAACTGCTGGTTGAACTGTTATATAAAACAGGATTGGTTATTTTCAGCCTGGCAGCATTGGGTGGCGTTTTAATATGGGCCGGGGGAGGCGAATTGTTCAGTAACTGGTATACGCAATTGCTCAACAACTTACAGGTTGTTATTGCTGTTTTGGTACTGGTTATTTTTACGATACTAATTGATCAGGTCGGGTTAAGATATTATGAAATGACCAGAAAGCATTTGGGTTTGAAAGCCTGAAGGTACGATGTGATACTAAACAAGCCCCTACAAACACCCATCATATGCCCATGCACACACTCACACACGCTTGTCTCTTGTCCCTTGTCCCTTGTCTCTTGTCACTGGTCTCTTGTCCCTGTTGTTGGAGAATCTTTTTTTCTTCCTGAATTCCCTGTCACCGGCTGCGGGATGCACCGTTTCCTCCCAACCTGGCACCGGTCCGATTGATTCCGGTGGCACAGGTTTCGGAATGGTGGTTTCAATCAACTCTTCAATTTTTCGAAGCTTGCCTATTTCCTTTGGTGTAACCAGTGTAATGGCCTCACCCTGGGCGTTGACCCGTGCCGTTCTTCCAACCCGGTGCACATAATCTTCCGAATCGTAGGGCATGTCATAATTAACCACCAGGTTGATTTCCTTGATGTCGATACCGCGGCTCATCACATTGGTGGCCACCAGGATGCGAATTCGTTTGGAACGGAATTTTCCCAACACTTCTTCCCTTTTGTCCTGTTCAAGATCAGATGAAATTCCATGTGAAGGGAATCCGCTTTTATTGAGCGACATAACAATATCAAAAACCTTTCTTTTTGTGGCCGTAAAAATAAGGATGCTGTCATAGTTCTTGCGCTCTTGAAACAGGTGGGCCAACAGTTTCACTTTTTGTTCATCGTATACCAAATATACCTTTTGATCAACCCCTTCGGCAGGTTTGGAAATGGACAACGAAATTTCAACCGGACTATGCAACACTTTACGTGCCAGCTGACGAATATTTTTGGGCATGGTAGCACTGAACATCAATGTCTGATGCTTCTTTGGCAAGTAGGAAATAATGGCCTGTATGTCGTTGATAAAACCCATGTCCAACATGCGGTCGGCCTCATCCAAAACCAGGTGTTTGATACTCTTAAAACTGAAGTCACCTGTTTTTAAATGCGACAACAACTTCCCGGGAGTGGCAATAACAATATCGGTTCCTTTCATTACGGCTTCCTTTTGCGAAACCCAGTCTTTCCCGTCACCTCCCCCATAAATGGCAACTGACGAAACAGAAATGAAGTAAGAAAGTCCCTGAATCTGTTGTTCGATTTGTACGGCAAGTTCCCGGGTGGGAACAATGATTAACGTGTCAACAGAATAGTCTTCTTTGGAAGTCAGCTTATCGAGAATGGGAATCACGTAAGCCCCGGTCTTACCGGTGCCCGTTTGTGCACAGGCAATCAGATCCCTGTTGTCCCGGATAACCGGGATAACTTGTTCCTGGATGGGGGTAGCCGTTTCAAAGCCCATGTATGAAATGGCCTCCATTAAGCGCTCGTCCAGGTTGAATTCAGTAAATTTCATAAGTTGCAAAGTTAGCTAATTTTAATGGTTTTGGAACACTCTTACCCGGAAGAACATCTTGAAACATGAAAAGGGAAGCATCAGAAAGTCTGGTATAATAATCTGACAGGCTGTAACCTAAAGCCCTGAATAGTCGTTATAATACAAACCAGCTAATTCCCCCGACAGGAGTTGTCATTTGCATGGATTGATTATTTGATGAGACAGGTTTTGTTTTTTTTATGGATATCATGTTTGTTGTGTCAGGAGGTGCTTTCACAGCCTCTTGTCACACGAAATAACCATTCAGGTAACTGGGAGGAACCGGGTAGTTGGGAGCCGGTGTGGGATGTCCCCAACGATACTATTTCCGGAACCAATACTTACATTAACGGTTTTGTAACTATCAACAGCTCACTCTGCATGACAGGCACTGCCTGTGACCTGGTTATTAACGATACGCTTGTGATCAACGGTGATTTGTCGCTTGGAAATACAAGTACCCTGTATGTTAATGAAAATGCGATACTTATTGTTAAGGGGAATCTTACCATAATTAATAATACCATTGTCATCACAGGCGGTTATCTTGTTGTTACCGGTGATTTTGCCAATACCAGCGCAACCTGGGGTGGGGAGTTCTCCAGCAACAGAAATCCTTCACAGGTTTTTATTGCCGGAACAGCCCCTGCCATTAACAGTGCATCATACCCTGCCATTAATTGTACAAGTCCGGTTACAACTCCTTACCCGAACTCGGCCTGCAGTTACGGAAACAGGACCGACCTGATGAATGATCCCATTTATTCATTCTTTCAATCGACCCAAGTGAAAGCTGTAGCTGGCAGTAACAGTCCGGTCTGTGAGGGAAGTATCATTCATTTGAGTGCCTCAGGCGGTACAAGCTATGCCTGGAGCGGTCCAAACGGATTCACCAGCAACCTACAGAATCCTTCGGTTGCCGGGGCTAACCAATCCATGTCGGGAGTCTACAAACTCACCGTAACAGATTCAATTGGATTTTCTGATACAACTTCATTGCCGGTATTGGTGATTGAAAATCCAATTGTTAACGCAGGAAGTAACCAGATTTTGAAAAATGTTTTCGAAACACGAATGGAGGCTTTGCTATCTGAAGGAGAAACAGGCGAATGGACCTTGGTAGCAGGTCAGGGCCTTATTGGGGATCCGGGTTCGCCAACAACATGGGTAACCGGATTGGCCGATGGTGAAAATACCCTGATGTGGACCGTATCAAACGGAAATTGCGAGGCAAGCGAATCTGTGAGGGTCATTGTAGATGAGGCATTGATCCCTTCAGTGATTACACCCAACGGGGATCAGAAAAACGATTTCTTTATCATAAAAAGCAACACCGAACGGGTTGAACTTACTATTTTTAACCGTTGGGGAATGGTGGAATATTCAAGTGACGATTACCTGAACGACTGGGGTGGCAGGAGTAATAAAGGAGTTGAGCTTCCCGACGACACTTATTTTTATGTAGCAAAATACAGTAACGGCGAGATCAGGAAGGGGACTGTTTTAATTAAAAGCAGATGAAACAATACTTGTCAGGCATATTTATCCTGTTGTTTCCGTTGGGAGTGTTTGCACAATTGTTTCCGCTTTCGGATCAGTATCGATTGAATCCGCTGGTGATCAATCCGGCTTTTGCCGGTTGTCATGACGCAGCAAGTGTCACCCTTCAGTATTGTGATCAGTGGACCGGATTTAAGGATGCCCCTGAGAATCTCATTTTTTCAGCGCATGTCCCTGCAAATCTCGACCGGATGGGCTTGGGATTGCTGGTTAACCGGAACACTTTCGGCATTTACAAAAAAACGGAATTTTACGGCAACTATGCATACCGGCATGAAGTGTATAAGGGAAAACTGGCCCTGGGTTTGGGTTTCGGATTTACCCTTTACAGTATTGGGTGGGATGAACTGAATGCTGTTGATGCTGATGATGACCTGCTGCCCGACAATTCCGAATCGGCCTTTCTACCCGATTTCAGTATTGGCGCGTATTACTATACAAAGAAATATTATATCGGAATTTCTGTTCCGGGATTCCTGAGTCATTATAATGATGCTGGCTCCGGTAAGTATCGCGCAAAAAATGATTTCTCAGCCTACAACTATTTCTTTACCGGTGGTTATGAGCTCGGTATCAGTCCCATGATGAAGCTGCTTCCTGCTCTGCTGGTAAAGATTCAGCCAAATCATGCCGCCCAGGTCGACTTCAACCTGGACCTGAGTTTGAAAGAGAGACTCTGGTTTGGACTGGGATACCGTACCGGCGAAATACTGATGGGCTCGCTTCAGTGCCAGGTGAACGACCAGTTCAGGATAGCCTACGCATATGATTATCCTATTGGCAGCATGCGAAATTACCAGAAAGGTTCTCACGAGATCTTGCTGGGCTATGTGTTCAGTTATAAACGTGCAGTGCCAAATCCACGGCAGTTTTAAGAGAAAGTCAAATGGGTAATCAGGCACATAAAATAGCAAACCTTTGTTTGGGCAAACCTGCCTTCCTTGTATGGTTGCTGTTTTGCCTGGCGGGTACTGCTTCAAATGCCCAGGTTCAGCGGTATGAGGTTAAACTGGTCCCGTTCAGCACCCATATGAACGACGAATTTTCGCCGGTGTTTTATAGGGAGGGGATTGTAATCTGTTCAAATCTGCGCGATAATTCACTGGCAGGGTACCAGGACGAACAAAACAGGCTTTTTAAGCTCTATTATGTATCGAAAGGCAATCAACAAAGATGGCAGTTTCCAAAGCTGCTGGCCAGGGAATTAACAACCGGTTATAACGACGGGCCGGTTACTTTCAGTGCAGATGGCACCATCCTGTATTATTCGAGAAATAATAACATTGAAAAATCCCTGAGAAGCATTACGGATCCTGCAAACAAACTGGGTATCTATTCAGCAGCGCTCATCAATGGCATTTGGTCCGATATAAAGCCATTTGCATATAACAATCCCTTGTTTACGCTAACCACTCCGGCACTCACTGCCAACGGACAAAGATTGTATTTTTCTTCTGATATGCCCGGCGGCATGGGCGGCATGGACCTGTACTATTGCAATTGGCACCCAAATGGCTGGAGTGAACCTGTGAACCTGGGACCGGTTGTTAATTCACCGGGAAATGAATCGTTCCCTTTTGCGGATATAACAGGCAGGTTGTTTTTTTCGTCTGACGGACTACCCGGACTGGGGGGAATGGACTTGTTTTATACCCTGGAAGTTAATGGATCATGGATAGTTCCAACACATCTGGATTCGGCCATAAACTCAAGTGCTGACGATTTTGCACTGATTATGGATTCAACACTGCGAAGCGGGTATTTTTCATCAAACAGGTTGAAATCAGATGATATCTATAGTTATACCCAGGCAGTCGAGGAATTCTCAAATTGCGACACAGTTAAGGAAGCGAACTATTGTTACACCTTTTATGATGAAAGGCATTGGCTTATTGACACGCTGCATGCACTTTACAAATGGGACTTTGGCAATGGGTTAATTCGTGAAGGAACCGAAGTAAAACATTGTTTTCCCGGCCCGGGCGAATATTTGGTCAAACTCGATATTTTTGATGAGATTACAGGGGATACTATTGCTGAACAGGTAGCCTACAACATCAAGCTTGATCCTTCAGAAAGGGCATATTTTCATTCAAACTACATGGGTGTTGCGGGTCAACCCTTATCCTTTGATGCACAAAAAACCCTGATGAAGGATATACCGGTATCGGCATATTGGTGGGATTTCGGGGATGGTTTTGAACCCGGGGGTTCACAAATGCTTCATACTTATCCAAAGGGCGGCAAGTACACCGTACGTTTGGGTTTAATTTCTGCAAACGATACAGCAGGAAATGTTCATAAAACATGTGCTACCAAAGACATCAGCATCTATGAAGGCTACGGGGAATTGACAGTTAACAAATCCACCATTGCAAACAAACAAAACAGCGGCATGCAAATTGCCTGTTATTTGATGGGTGACCTGTCGGATCAGCAAAAACAAAAAATAAAGGTGGTTTTTGAAAAAACGAAGTGGTTCATTGGATTTGACCAATATGGTGTTTTACCAATTCCCAACCCGTTACTTGATAAGGTGGCTGATATGTTGAAAGAGGATAATGAAATGAAACTTGAAGTGGTGGTACACAGCAACAAAAATGCTGATCAGCAATCTGCACTTAAAGCATCAGAAGAACAAGCGCAGGAACTGACCTTCTATTTGAAAAATAAGGGAACAGATTTCCGCGCGCATCGTAGTATAGGAGTTGGCTTTTCAGGTTCCTTTGTTAATTCGCTTTTGCAGCAAAGTGAGCCGGCAGATGGAATAGTTGAATTTATTTTTATGAAGAGATAATAATTGTGAATTTAAAAAGTACTATAGGGATCTTATTGTTTGTCTTGATGGCAAATATGCCTTTGTTCCCGCAACCGGTTCCGGCAGGAGATGAAAACATTCCCTACCTGGTAACTTTTGGGGCAGATGGCAGCACATCATGGGGCGATGATGATTTCTGCCAGGTCTTCTTTTGTCTTATTCCCCTGTCGCAAACCGGCCCTGTGTATATCCGTATTTATGATCCTGATACAGGGGGAAGTCTCGATGAAATAAAGGGTGCTGCCAATACAATTACCACTTATTCGGTTTATGGCGGGAAGGGTTGCTGGTCAGATAGTGCTGCACAGAGCATTCATGCTGCAGCAAGCCGTAAAAGCGGATTCTTGCTGAATACAAAATCGTTCGGAGCGGATTTGAAATATGATAAAAAGTGGATCAGTCTCGGCCCTTTCAATCCTACGGAGGGAGAATTCTCTGAAAAGCTAGGGGGCCGGGTTCTAAAAATTATTTCGCAAGGCAAATCGGGTGACGACGGAAATCTTTACCGGTATTTTTTAAGTACCAGTGCCATTGAAAACAAACCTGTTGAAGGAGGTAATCTTTTCACGTACAAGTATCATTTCAGAATGTCGGACGATCAGCAACATGTTTGTCAGATCTATCCCTATGTGGATGATAAGACCATTTCCATTGAGATTCTGAATTTCGACTGGGACAATGACGGGCTGATCCGGGTTTTTTCAGTTGCTAAAAATGGGTTATCATGCCCTGTTTCAGGTGAAGACAACTGGATAGTAAAAAAATTTCCAATAGTAAAAGAAGAAAAGAATACCACCATTGAAATTCAATTCACAAAAAATAAAGCCATACAGGTAAGAAATAATAATGTGGTGGTCGCCATCAGGAATCAGTATGGAATCTCATTGCCTTTTTATACGGTGCCCATAGGAGGTATTCCGGTTTACTCCCCAAAGATTGGGATGAAACAATAGATCAGGAAAGGTTATGTACAATATATCTGCAAAGTACGCCAGCAAGCTCTTATATCTGAAAGGAGTATGGGTTTTTGTCTTTTCAATATTATACTCTTTTGCTATCTCACAGGAGTATAATTTCAACAATTTAAATGAATCGGATGGGTTGGCCCAGTCCTTTGTGTATTCAATCATTCAGGACCAGCGGGGCAATTTGTGGGTGGGCACCGGGAACGGAATCTCAAAATACAACGGGTTTAGCTTTGAGAACTTCACCACAGAAGATTCCTTGGCGGATAACTTTATAACATCCGGAATTGCAGATGGCCAGGATTTATGGTTTGGTCATATGAACGGCGGGATATCGTTATACAATGGCAAGTATTTCCGGGTTCTCCACAAACCAGTGGATGATATGAGTCCGGTTACCCATTTAGCCCGGAGTTCCGATGGCCGGACCTGGAGCATTTCCGCATCAGGCGTTCTGATGAAGTTAAAAAAAGAGAATGGGGTGATGCAATCCTATGTGATCACCGACCTGCAGGAATCTGTTGTAACCTTTGAATTCATTAATAACAGTGAATTGCTGATAGGAACCAGCGCAGGCCTTTATCATGGTCAGCTCGGGGACTCCGGCAACGTGAGAATTTTGCGGAAAGTACCGGGTATACCCGAATCGAGGGTGGTGTGCATCACCAGGGCAAGAAGTGGGAATCACTTTTATATTGCTACAGAAAATGATGGGGTTTTTAAGCTCAAACCAGCCGAAAGTGCTTTGATGGTATCGCCACTGTTATCAGCCGGAAAATTTGATTTTTCGGGAATTCAGTACCTGTACGAAGACAGCCGGTCAACCATCTGGTTGGGTACATTTGGAAACGGATTGATCAGGATCAGAAATTCTGAATCATCCGAAGCAGCCAGGGTAAATGGTTACAATAAGTCCAATGGGTTTTTTTCAGATAACATAAAAGTTATTTTCGAAGATCTGGCGGGGAATATATGGAGTGGTAATTACGGAGATGGTTTAACACAGATTACCAATAAAGTATATACAGTATACTCGTTTGATAAAGAAAAATACGGCAGTGCCGTTTATTCCATATATATCGGCCGGCACTTTCGCTGGATTGGTACAGAAAAGGGTTTGATCAGGCAGACTCGGGAGACAGGTGAAATTGTGAAATTTTTTGGCAAAGGCAAAGAACTCCCTGAGGATTTGGTAACAGCCATATATTCATCCGATGGTAGAGAAATATGGATTGGCACCAATGAAAATGGTGTATACCGGATGGATGCCGAACGTGGGATTATACGCAGTTTTCCAATAGGAAGGGGCGAACTTGAAAATTCAGTAACCTGCATTACAGGACAAAATAACCAGGTATGGGTTGGTACCAAAAAGGGATTGTGCAATATTTCCCCGGAAACCAATCAAATCAAATGGTATTCAATCAGCCAGGGAGGATTACCGCATAATTCCATTCATGCATTATACGCTGACAGTCGGGGCCGGTTGTGGATAAGCAGCCGCTGCAATACCCTTGCTTATATCCGGAATGAGCAGGTTCATATCATCCCTGTTGATTCACGAAGCAGCATCCTCACATTCGGTCCCATTGCAGAAGATGCAAATTCCTTTATTTGGGTAGGCTCAAGCGGAAATGGAATTTACAGAATTGAATCAGATTCTGTTACGAACCTTACCACAAAAGGCGGTCTGTTGTCTGATTATTGTTATGCTGTTATCAGCGATGACAAGGGTTACATTTGGGTTGGCCATAAAAACGGGTTGAGCAAAATACGGATTGCTGACCTTTTTATAAAACCTGTTCAGCAATTTAAAAGCACAGATGATGAGTACCAGTTCAATGCTAATGCAGTTTTCAAAGATGTATCCGGGAAAATATGGTTTGGTACTGAGAAAGGGTTGGTTATCTATAATCCGGATTTGGAAATTGCCTCAGTCCGGTCACCTGTTCCCTATATTACATCAATTGCCATTAACAATGAAGAGCGGGATTTTAGCAACAGAATTGTGTTGAATCCCGGAAAATACAAGTTGCGTATTGACTTCCTGGCAATTAATTTAAAAGATCCTTCTTTGGTAACCTATCGTTATAAACTGGAAGGCTACGATCAGGAATTCGAAACTACTAAAAGTACCCGGGTTACATACAATAACCTCACAGAAGGCAGGTATACCTTTATTCTTGAGGCATTGAGCGGAGATGGGGTGGCCTCTGAGTTGCCTGTTGAAATTGTTGTTGAAATAAGAAAACCGGTGTGGAAACAATTGTGGTTTTTGCCTACCCTGGTCCTGTCATTGATAACCCTTCTTTTCCTGTATATGAAAAGGCGGGAACACAGGTTGCAGGGTGAGAAAAAATTACTTGAGGAGAAGGTTCAGGAACGAACCTTTGAAATTCAATCGCAGAAAGACGAGATTGAGCGGCATCATGAGCTGATTCGAACCAAGAATGCTGAAATCACTTCAAGTATTAAATACGCAGGTCACATACAAGGTGCGTTGTTGCCTTCAACTGATCTGCTGAACAAATTGTTTCCTGAAAACTTTATCTTAATGCAACCCAAAGATATTGTCAGTGGCGACTTTTACTGGTTTGCTGAAAAGAACGAAAGAATTGTATTTACAGTGGCAGATTGTACCGGCCATGGCGTTCCGGGAGCATTTATGAGCCTGATGAGCATTACCATGCTGAACGAGATCGTCAACATCAAGGGGATTACAGATTCAGCTGAGGTTGTTAATAGGTTGCATGCCATGATCAACCACTCGTTGAAGAAAAGCAAAATGGACGGACTGGACCTGGCTTTGTGCGTATTGGACAGGCAGAAAAAGCAGATTCAATTTACCGGGGCTATGAATCATCTGGTTCACATTCACGATGGTAAACTCAATGAAATAAAAGCCGACAGTTTTTCTGTCAACAGTATACGGGATGATTTCAGCCCTTTTACATGTAAAACTGTTGATCTGAAGAGAGGAGATATGGTATACCTTTTCTCAGATGGTTACATGGATCAGTTCGGAGGAGACCGGGATAAAAAGTATTCGGCACGAAGATTTTATGACACGCTGCTGGAAGTACATCAATTGCCAATGGACAGCCAAAAGAAGGCTCTGGAAATGAAGTTGAAGGAATGGAAGCGGCATTATGAACAAACTGATGACATCATGGTAATGGGAATTCGATTTTAGAGGATTAATTCCCCGAAAGTTTCATGGCGGGAATTGTAAAACTGAACCGGCTGCCTTTTCCAACAGTGCTTTCTGCACGGATTCTGCCGCCGTGTTTCTCGACAAACTCCTTACAAAGTATCAATCCCAATCCTGAACCTTTCTCTTTTTCAGTACCACAGGTGGTAGTACTTTTGTCAATCCGGAACAGGTCATTCAGGGTGTCATCAGGAATGCCAACACCTGTATCTTCAACATAGATTTCAGTGAATTTGTCACCAGGATTGCTATCCATACCAATGGTAATTTTACCATTTCTGGGTGTGAATTTGATGGCATTGGAGATGAGGCTTCGCAATATTGTTTCAAGCATATAGGCATCTGCAAGCAAATACTGATCTTTTTCGATCTTGTTGAATATTTCAATGGATTTGTTGAACGCCAAAGCACTCAGTACCTTTATGGAATTATTGACTACGCTTGGTAACAGAATCTTTTCAAGGTTGAATTTGATGCCTCCGGATTGTGAAAGGGCCCATGTTAAAAGGTTTTCAAGCAGATGGTAGGCCTGCTGTGCGCTCTCGTGCATCAACTCTAGTTTCTTCCGGTGATCTTCATGATCAAGCTTGTTGTATTTGGCAAGCAGGTATTCCGACAAGCCCATTAAGGCTACAAAAGGATTTCTTAAATCATGTGCGATGATCGAGAAGAATTTGTCCTTTGTGGCATTCAGTTCCTGAAGCTTGGTTTCATTTTCTTTTTGTTTGGTGATGTTCTGGTAAAAGAGCAGCGCACTATCCTCGTCATTGGTGAATTTTCCCGGGAATCTGGAAGCCACCACATGGATCCACACAATTTCGTTGGTTATTTTATGGAACAACCTGAATTCCCCATCATAGGAATGAATTATGCCCTCAAAAAGCTCAAGTAATTTCTGAGAACCACGTACCACATCATCAGGATGCATGAACATATCGAAGTGCCTTCCCATAATTTCTTCCAAAGTATATCCATGGATCTGTTCAATAGTTTTATTGGCAAATATCTGGTATCCGTTCTTATCCAGAATGGTGATCCCGGACAATGTGGTATCCATAATGGTTTGCAGCAACGATTCACTTCTTTCCAGATTTCTGAAAGCTTCCCTGTTTTGCCTTCGAAGCTTGAAAACATGGTTAAACAGGAAAAACAGCATGAGGGCAAAAAAGATACCTGCGTACCCAATCAGCCTGATCGTCAAACTTTCAGCAGAGGTTTTGTGCGGGACAATAACATATTCCCATGTACCATTTGGAATGCCGGCAGTTGAAAGCACCGAATTCTTTAAATTAAAGAGATCGGCGTTTCCGAACAGAACTCTTTTTTCATCGGGTTTGTAGGTGTCGTCCAACCGGATGGCAAAATCATATCCCCGGTTGGCAAGCTCTTTAAAAGCAGCACCAAACAATTGGTCGATATTGATAACCGTAGAAAGAAGTCCCCAATATTGATTGTCAACAAAAACCGGCAATCTGTAAATTAAAGCCTGACCTCCCTGGATCAGTTCAACAGGGCCGGCCAGTGTTCCTTTTCTCCTTTTAATGGCATATTCGATAACAGGCCATTGATTGACTACATTTCTGTAATCAACACCAATGGCCTTTTCATTTCCGGTCAAAGGTTCCATATACCTGAGTATAGTTCCCCGGGCCACTCCTATGTTCCTGATTAGGGAAGTGTTTCCACAGATTTCTTTCAGATATTGCTGGAATTCTGCTGAATCAAGATTTCCCCCGTGCACTTTAATATAGGCTTCAAGCCCTGATGATAAGTTAATCAGTGTATTCAGCTCTCTGTCAAAACGTGCAATCAGATCGTTGCCAAAAGAGAGTGTCTCAAGCGCCTCATCTTTGTGAATGTTTTGCTGTTTCAGGTACAACAAGGGTTCGAATAATGTCAGAAACAGCAGGCTCAGCAGCAATGCATAGGGCCAGGTAGGTGCCTCTCTGTTCTTGTACCTGAATTTCAGGAATCTTTCCTTTTGTGATGCCATCAAATGAACGTGTAATTAACGCTTTTCCAATGATCAGTAATTGGGCAATAATAAAACGTGTTAATATTGAGCATTATTGTTTTTTAAAGAAGTCATAATCATGAATCAGTTTGTCCATGAAGTGACTGATGCGGTCATCTGTCTTGAGTTGCCCGGCATGTTCTTCATGCCATTTTACAATTTCTTTAGCACCCTCACTGAACGGGATGCAGGGATTGAAATCGGGAACTGCCTTCCGGATCTTTGAATTGTTAAAAATCATGCTGTGCGCCTTGTCACCCAGCAGGCTGTCTCCGATTTCCCTGTCGTGCTTTGCAATTATTTCCGAAGGAATGTGGATGAGCCTGGGCTTTACATTCATGGCAGCGGCCAGCATAAGGAAAATGCTGTTCCACGAAAGCCATTCGTCGGAGGTGATGTGAAATGCCTCCCCAAGGGCTTTCGGGTTTCCGAGCAACCCCACGAGTCCAACAGCAAAATCGCGGTGGTGGGTTAAGGTCCATATGGAGGTTCCATCTCCGTGAACCACTACGGGCAATCCCTGCTTCATCCTGTGAAGTGCCGTGTACCCGCCTTCAATGGGAACCGAAGTTTTGTCATAGGTATGGGAGGGACGCACTATGGTAAAAGGGAATCCGGTTTTTTTGCTTTCTTCCTGAAGCCGATTTTCACAGACAATCTTGTTTCTCGAATATTCCCAGAAAGGATTGTCAAGAGGGGTGTCTTCGGTAACCGGTAATTTTGCAGGAGGCGTTTGGTATGCAGAGGCCGAACTGATGAAAACAAACTGTTTGGTGATTCCTGAAAACAGCTTGATGCCGGTAGCTATATGCTCGGGAGTGAAGGCGATAAAATCAACAACCGCATCAAATTGATGACCTTTTAGCGCTTGCTGGCTTTCCTCGGGATTCCGGATATCGGCGTGAATAGTCTTCACTCCTTCAATCTTTCTGATAGCAGCACTTTTCCCCCTGTTCAGATGGTACAATTCAATACCACGTGAAACTGCAAGTTCAGAACAGGCGGAGCTGATGATGCCGGTTCCTCCGATGAATAAAACTTTCATGGACTGAAAAATAATAGATTACGAAAATTAAGTTAAAAATTCGAATTATCACATAATGTATGGTTGTAACCTGATTGAAATAATTGATTTCCTGGATTTCAGAAATTGCTTCTCTTAATTTTATGCAGTAAATTAACCCTGAAAAACTTACCCTAAATCTTTTCTATATGAGAACTATAATTCCGGGAATTTTGGTTGTTATACTTTGTATGACTTGCAGCAGAAATCAAAGCGAAACAATGGAAAACTGGAAAAGTGAAATTGTTCAGGCTGAAGCCGGGTTCAATCAAATGGCAACAGATCAGGGTATACCCGCCGCATTTGAAGCTTATGCAGCGGAAGATGCTGTTATCTTAAGAGGCGACAGCCTGATACGGGGCAAAAAAGCCATTAGAAAATACTATGATCAGCGATATGACGGTAAAGACAAGGTGATGCTGACCTGGAAACCCGATTTTGTGGAAGTAGCTGCCTCGGGCGACCTGGGTTACACCTATGGCAACTACAAGTACGTTATTACAGATTCTCTGGGATCAGTAAAAACCTATACCGGAATGTTTCATACGGTATGGCAGCGGCAGCCTGATGGGTCATGGCGCTATGTGTGGGATTAGCAGGCGTCTGCGACCAGGGCAGGGTTCATTCATACCTCAGCGCTTCGACCGGATTTCTTGAAGCTGTCCGCCAACTCTGCCAGCTAACTGTTAGCAAGGCAATTCCCAAAGCCAGCAAACCGGTTTATATAAAAATAGCCGCATCATTGATACGGCTATTTCGAATAATCCAGTATTTTTTTAAGAATCAAAGGCTATAAAAGTCTGACCCGGCTACTCTGTTTTCTTAGCCGGCATTTCTCTCCCTCTCTCTTTTACAATAAGACTATTGAATTCGCCTTTTTCATTTTTCTGAAATGTTACGGTTACATCATTTGCCTCAATGAAATATTCAGTTTCGGAAATAGGATACAATTGAAAAGTTTGTCCATCGGGACTTTTACCCATCAGGTTACTACCTTCAACATATACTGTAACTGCCGTACCAGGCTGTATTTCGTATTTGCCCGTTAATGATTTTAATGCTTTTTCACGTACAACAGGTAAGTTTACAATTGATGTAGTTAAATCAGGATTTACTTTTCTGCGTGGACACTTCTTTATCATTTCGGCATCACCTGTGTCAAGGAATTTATCATTAATCTTCCAGTCATAATTAAAGATACCTCTGGCTATAATTAGTTTTTCAGCCGGAAATCCAAGTCTGTTATTTCCAATACTTCCATCTTGTATTGAGAAATCATACTCTTCGTTTCTATTATCACAAAAAAACATTCCTGCACCTGATGTTGCACCAATTACGGCAACATATCTTTCATTGTTCAACGGATGAGGATACACCATCTGCACACAGGCATCCTCAGCCTCAAATGTTCTTCCGGCCAATACAATTTTAGTGGAAGAAATTTCCAGAGGAATTTTATCTCCAAGTTTTTTGGTAATTAAATTTGCCTTTGCATCTCCGTAAAGTATCAGTGAATATTTCTTCATATCACTTTCATTTAATTCAGTATCCAGGAAAACCCGTGGTTCATACTTCTGCCAGTTTTTCCAATAACTTACAAATTCGTTTGCTTTCATCCTGCATAATTTATTCATTAAAGAATCTTTGGATGAGGTTCCGATAATAACTGCAAACGGCGTTGTAGCTATTTGGGAGATTGGTCCTTCAATTTCAGGATTTTTATTTAATACTGCCGGCTTATAATTTTTATCAAACAAAGTTATTTTACCGTCTTTTATTTCAACTTCTCTAATATCATTTACATTCCAGACGACAGTTACTTTTTTATCCGGATTTATTAACTCTGCCGGAGGTGTTAGTTCAACAGCAAGTGCGTTTTCAGTAGCAAGTCTGATTGTATTGTTTATTAAAACTTCCGCTTCAGCTTCAATAAATGCAAAAGGATTTTCCCGCTGCAATATTTTTACCCAGTTTGAATGAGCTGAATATAGAGCCGCTGATCTTACGCGAACCTTTTCCGGTGCGGCATTTTTCTTATGCTGCAGGAACCAGGATATTACTTCATCAGTATAGGGAATTCCCTCATGCCCATAACCCGGATACTCGTGATAACGAATATCATAACCCCATCTCTGAAGCAATTTAACCGCATACTGTGAATATTTTACATCAACCGACTCGTCAATATCACCATGAGTTACAAAAACCGGTGTTGTTAACAATGCATCTGCCTGGGCAAAGCTGCTGCCTTTTTCCAAATCAAAAAGTTCACGTTCTGATATTTTAGAAATTTGTTCTTTATCCATATTTGAATGATAATCCCATCCTCCGTAAACAGGGGCTATTGCAGCAAATATGTCAGTGTGCCTTGTTCCAACATACCAGGTTCCGCCGCCGCCCATCGATTCACCTTTCAAATAGATACGGCTTTCATCAATGTTAAATTTCTCTTTTGCCATTTCAATACACTTAAGAATGTCTTTTTCACCTATTCCGGTATAACTTGTATTTCCGCGACCGTGCGGTTCAAGGTCAATTACAGGGAATTTATCAACCAAATCCATATGCCGCGAATCAATGGACCACCATTTTACATAAACCGGATTTGCCCCATAGTAACCATGCAGATTTATAACGAGCGGCCATTTTTTATCAGGGTCGTAATTAACAGGTAGATAAGCACGGCAAAACTGGGGAGTGTTGTCAACCTCATCCCTGTATGCCAATCTTACAAATCCATTTTCACGCACGTTTGAATTATTAATTAACTCTTCATATTCCATTAACGGAGAGTAAAGTTGTCCTATCAGTGAGGAATCAATTTTTGATAAATCGTTTCCGACTCTGTCGAATATTAATTCAGATAGCATAACATGCACAATTTCTTTTGGTGTTAAAGGATGTTGGGATACGCTTGCCACAAGTTCTTTCGCTGCTTGAATTGCATCACCTTTATACCAGTATAAATATGCGGTTACTATTTCTCCTTTATTATTAATGCTTGACATACACACATCATAAACACCTTCGTTCCAATCTTCCGTAGTAAAAGTAACTTCATCGCAGCGCTTTGCTGTCTTTTCTGCTACTACTTTTCCACCTGCGGCTCTTACTTTAACCGTTACATCTATTTTTTGAATTTCAGGATTGAGCGTTCTGTCTGTTTTAATAATAAGCTTATTTTTTCCAATAGTTTTTCCAATTGAAGGTGATAATTGAAAATCCTGTGCAAGTGATAACTTACCGGGTTCAATCAGACGCATCCAGAAACCCCAGGTCCAGCCTCCATCCACTGATTTTAAGAGAATGGAATTCTCACCTTTAACCATATCAACTTCAACCTGGTTATTCTCGCCGGAAGTGTTATCTGTTTTATTTGAGTAAATAAGTTTTCCGTTCACCCAAATTTTATTACCCACATTGTTCCCGAATGAAAGGATAACTTTTCCATCAACGGCACGCTGGACTTTTTTAAAAGCATAAGCCACTTTTGTACTGTATGCTACATCTTTAAGAATGTCATAAAAATTGATGTAATTATACGGTGACTCATATTTTTTCCATTCAAACGTCATACCGTCCGGCAGTTTTTGCGTCATTCCCTCTTTGGGAGAAATATTTGCTTCGCCACCGCCAGCCTGGAAATAGTCTGTGTCAAAACCATTGCCATCCGGATTCGGAAATCCACCGATAATCAGCCAGTCCCTGAAAAATTCTTTTTGTGAAGTTGCCCAGGGTAAGCGTGTTTCATCACTTAATGATGTTTGCGCTGTGACAGTAATAAAGTTGAATAGAAATAGTCCTATCAAAAATGAATTAGTAAGTAATAGTTTTTTTCGCATTTTTATGATCTTTTTAATTAAACACTTCGTTATAATTTCATCAATTACTTTTGTGCTTACCCAATAAATAATCCATTCGGCATCGGATAATTACCCATTACTTGAAAAAGCCTTCTATCATTTTCCCTACTTCTAGTCAACAACTATACCATAATCTATTACAATATGCAGATCAGCATGATACAATATCAGCTTTACTAATAATTGTATAAAATCTTTACAGTTTAAGTCAAAACATTGGACATACAGAAATATCTATTTGTCGCATTTTATTTATAATATGACTGAGATCGGGTTAGAAAGTTACAGAAAAAAATGAAATATCTGGCTTATTTTAGTTTGGAGGCAGGCTCAGTTCATTGTTCATTGCTCATTGTTCATTCATACCTCAGCGCCTCCACCGGGTTCCTCGTTGCTGCCCGCCAGCTCTGCCAACTCACGGTAAGCAGCGCTACTGACACTGTCACTGCTCCTGCCACTGCAAACACCCACCAGCTTAGCTCCGTTTTATAAGCAAAATTCTGCAACCACTTGTGCATGGCATACCAGGCAATGGGGCAGGCAATGACAAAGGCAAGAATCACCCATTTGACGAAATTCCTGTTGAGCATCAGCATCACTTGCGTAATCGTGGCTCCGTTTACCTTGCGAATACCGATTTCCTTGGTGCGGCGTTGCATGCTGAACGCGGCCAGGGCGAATATGCCCAACGATGAAATGATCATGGATAGCAGGGCGAAAAGTGAAATGACCCTGGACTGCGAATACTCCGTGGCATACACCTTCTGGTAACTTTGAGTGATATACTCATATTCCAAAGGATAGTCGGGATTGACTTTCTGCCAGGCATTCCGGAGTGTTTCTATCGCCTTCTTACGTTGCAACGGGTCTATCCGGATGATAAAGCAATAATTGAACAATTTCCGCGATGCAATGGCCAGGGGCTTTTCCTTACTGTAAAGGTTGGTATAATGAAAATCGGGAACCACACCGATCACTTCACCCTCGGGAAATAAATCGGGAATGAAAAAGGTGAGTCTGAACCGCTTGCCTATGGCATCTTGGGGATTTGTTATCCCCAGCATTTGCAGCGCACTTTGATTCAGAATGTATTTATCATGATAGTCACCCAATTTCTTTTCCAATGCAGTAATTTCAGACTTGCTATCTTTTCCGCCGTCTCTGAGCTTATTCAATTCGAGGACATTGGCTTCCCACTGTTGCGAAGGAGTGTATCCGAAATCAACTGTGCCGGCTACAGGATGAATCCCCATTAAACTGAAAAAATTGGAATCAATGGTAAAGATGTTGATCGACTGGTTCTCCGTTTTGTCAACTCCTTCCATTTCGAAATTGCAGCCATCCAGGATATCTCCACCCGGTTCTTCCATGGCAGCGCTTACATCGGTAATGGAAGTGCTGTTGAGCAACTCGTTTTTAAAGGTCTCATAACGTTGCAGTGTTTCCCAGGGATTGTCGGCTATTACCAACATGTCTGCATTTCGTGAAGCAGGATGCTGGTTCCGGATAAAGTTCATCTGCCGGTATAATGCAATTGTAGCGGTTATGGCAATCACCGAAAGCGTAAACTGTGCAATCAGGGGTACAGCATACAGGTTGCGTTTCAAATTGGCAGGCTTTCTTTTGGTTGAAAATCCGGATGTGAAAAGAGGAAGTATTGAAATGACAGCTATTATTGTCGCAAACCCCAATGCAATAATTACCAGGTCCTGAATCTGTTCCGGTTGGATGGAACCAGCGCCAAGAAATCTTCCAATTTCCAGGGCTGCAATAAGTCCGGTAGAAAAAGCTAAAACCGACAAAAGCAGTGAATGTGCTGCCATTTCAAGTGCCAGGCGGAACCGGGAAGCACCAATAATCAATCGTACCCTGAATGAGTTTGCTTCTGAAATGAATTGAACGCGACTCAGGTTCAGAAAGTTGATCAGGGCAATTAGCAGGATAATAATAGCTCCGCTTCCCAGTAAAATAAGTGAACGTATATCGCCGTTCTTTTCCATTTCCCTGGCTTTATGACTGAACAGATGAATATCAGTAAGCAGCTGTAAATGCAGGATCGGAACCGGAGAATCACCGGTTTTTTCTTTTTCCCATTTTGTTTGTATGTTGTTGCGCAGGAGTTCCGGTTTGGCTCCTTCTTTTAAGAGGTAATATGTATAAGCCCAGGTCGTTCTGTCTTCAACTGTAGTAAATGAGGTGAGAAGTTCGGCATGAAAATGGGAATTGTCGGGAAAATCTTCCATAACCCCATCAATGATGAAGGTTTTGGGGTTGGGATCCTGCTGATGAATAATGGTTATTTCACGGCCGATCACATCCGTGCTGCCAAAATATTTTGTGGCCAGACTCTCACAAATCATGGCCCTTCCGGGTTTTGCAAAGGCGTTTTCTGATTTTCCCGATA
>CAYTNC010000032.1:0-21862 GCA_964438935.1 uncultured Bacteroidales bacterium | reverse complement strand
GTGTGAATTGATTTTTAGCCTTTTATCAGCAGCGGCGGCTCTTTTGGTTACTTTTCCAGCTGTAGGGAAAAGTGACAAAAAGGGGGTTCGGGGCGAAGCTCCCGGACGAATGCTGATCGATTCAACCCCTTTCGGGGCCGAAAATGTTTCTATCCATTTATCCGTGGGTTTTCACCTACGGTTATTCAGATTGAACAAATCAAAAAATCAAAGAACGATTATATTATATTCATTATCAGTATTTAACAAGTATTCTTTTAAAGGTTAACGCATTAATATTATTGTCGACCTATATCTGGATCCAAGTTATCAATTGTCGTGGTGTTAAAATATGACTTTTGGCGGCAAGTGTTTCAGCATTATCCTGCTAAATATCATAATTCGGTATGGCCAAAAATCACTAACTTTTCAGTGAAATTAGCCTTACTTTATTAAGTGAATAGAGTGGTGAACAATTTGGATGTGAGTATCACAGAACCCCTGTCAAGGGGTTCAATACGAATAGCGCCGGGTGCAACCCGGTGTGATATGGAAATTCATTCATCTCCAACCACGGAGTGGTTGAATGTGCCTATTGTAAACTACTCTTTTACATTCAACCACGCCGTGGTTGCTGTGACCAATGCTATTGATCTTCTCACCGGGTTTCACCCGGCGCTAATCACATTAAACCACTCCGTGGTTTATTACAATATATTAATATAGAAGAACATATAATAATTCAACTGTTAATACGAGTATAATATCGTTCACTTTCAAAAGGAGTACATATGGCTACAAAAAACGTCATTATCATTGGTGCAGCAGGCAGAGATTTTCACAATTTCAACACCTGTTTCAGGGACAATCCCGATTATCGTGTAGTTGCCTTTACGGCAGCGCAAATTCCGGACATTGCCGGACGCAAGTATCCGGCTGAACTTGCCGGCAAGTTGTATCCCAATGGCATACCGATATATGTTGAATCGGACCTGGAAAAGCTGATCAGAGAGCTGAAGGTGGATGAATGTGTTTTCTCATACAGTGATATTCCCTATACCCGTGTGATGCATATTGGTGCGCGTGTAAATACAGCTGGAGCCGATTTCAAGCTGCTGGGCACGGGTCAGAGCATGCTTAAAAGCAACAAGCCGGTGATAGCCGTTGGCGCAGTGCGCACCGGCTGTGGTAAATCACAGACATCGCGGCGGGTGATTGAGATACTCATGAAAATGGGATTGAAGGTGGTTGCGGTGCGGCATCCGATGCCTTATGGAAACCTGGCCGAGCAAAAGGTACAGCGTTATGCCACGCTGGATGACCTGGTTAAACACAAGTGTACCATTGAGGAAATGGAAGAATATGAACCCCATGTGGCACGCGGCAACGTAATTTATGCCGGGGTGGATTACCAGGCCATTCTTACTGCCGCTGAGCACGATCCCGATGGTTGCGATGTGATTTTGTGGGATGGTGGCAACAACGATTTCCCATTTTACAAGTCGGACCTCACCATTACCGTCACCGATCCGCACCGGGCAGGCCATGAGTTGTCGTATTATCCCGGTGAGATCACGCTGCGCCTTGCAGATGTGGTGGTGATCAATAAAATGGACACCTCTTCACCCGAGAATATTCAAACAGTGCGTGAGAACATCACCGCTGTTAACCCCACAGCGCTGGTTGTTGATGCAGCATCGCCCCTTACCCTGGATAAGCCTGAAATCATCAGGGGTAAAAGGTGCCTGGCCATTGAAGATGGACCCACCTTAACACACGGAGAGATGAAGCTTGGAGCCGGCACGGTAGCCGCCATGAAATGGGGCGCCAGTGAACTGGTTGATCCGCGTGCTTATGCCGTTGGCAAGATCAAAGAAACATTCGAAACCTATCCCAATATTGGCACGCTGTTGCCGGCCATGGGTTACGGGAAGCAGCAGGTGGCCGATTTGGAGAAAACCATTAACGCCACACCCTGCGATGTGGTGGTGATAGGCACACCCATTGACCTGAGCCGGATTGTTAAAATCAACAAGCCCACGGTGCGGGTGACCTATGAATTGCAGGAAATTGGCTCGCCCAACCTGCAGATGGTGCTGGAGGATTTTGTGAAGAAGATGAAAAAATAAGCCTCAGGCAGTCAATCTAGCTTGAACACTAGATTGCTTCACTTCGTTCGCAATGACGCTACTACGTTCGCAATGCCGCTATACTGGTCATTGCGAGCGGAACGCAGTGGAGCGTGGCAACCGGAGCGAAGCGGAGCTCAACGAAGTTAATCTAAGTATAAATAATAGATTGCTTCACTTCGTTCGCAATGACGCGTCTTCGTTCGCAATGACGCTACTTCGTTCGCAATGACGCAACTACGCCCGGTACTTTTCTTTATACTACCTGTAAAGCTGATCAAAATGAATTTGCCGCAATTGGAACAAATATTTTGCCTACTGCAGAAACAAAACTAAATTTGGTAGGACTTTGAATAAGATGGGCAATTGAAAAAAGAAATATTCAGGATTTGAAAAAGAATTGTCTCGTTAACAGAGCAGACTCCGTTAACGCACACGAATACCAACCTGACACATGGAGGCTGATTAGATGAAGAATTGCATATTACGCTTTCAAGAAAGAAAAGCCGGGTAAAAACAATAAACCAGTTACAGATCATGAAAACTGAATTGAGATATGCCAATCACCCTGATGATTTCAGGAGTTATGATACCACGCGGATCCGCAAGGAATTTCTCATTGAAACCTTATTTGTGCCTGGGGAAATTACCCTGACTTACAGCATGTACGACCGTTACATTGTGGGAGGGGCCATGCCTGCGGACAAGCCGTTGAAACTGGAAGCGTTTGACGCTCTGAAAGCTGCTGAGTTTCTTAACCGCCGTGAAATGGGAATGATCAATGTGGGGGGTGATGCGGAAATTGTTGCCGGCGGAATTTCCTATGCACTGGGATACAAGGAAGCCCTTTACCTGGGGATGGGAACCACCGGTATTACATTCCGGTCAACTGACAAAAGCAAGCCTGCAAAACTATACATCAACTCGGCACCTGCCCACCATGCTTATCCCTGTAAGAAGGTAACCTTAAAAGAAGCCATAGTGGCTGAAATGGGAAGTTCTGAATCATCGAACCACCGCAATATAAACAAATTGCTGGTGAGCGGTGTGGTGGAAACCTGCGGACTGCAAATGGGACTCACCACACTGAGCCCGGGCAGCGTATGGAACACCATGCCCCCACATACCCACGACCGAAGGATGGAAGCTTATTTTTACTTTGAAGTTCCGGCCGGACAGGCCATATGCCACTTCATGGGCGATCCTGATGAAACCCGCCACATTTGGATGAAAAACGACCAGGCAGTGATCTCCCCGTCGTGGAGCATTCACAGCGCAGCCGGCACGGCCAGTTATTCTTTTATTTGGGGAATGACCGGGGAAAACCTCGACTATGGTGATATGGACATCAGACAAGCCGACCAATTAAAATAATAGCAACCAACATGAAAGAACTCTTTGATCTGACAGGTAAAACAGTTCTGGTAACCGGGGGAACACACGGAATCGGACTGGCCATCGGAATCCTCCTGGGTAAGGCCGGGGCCAAGGTTTGCGTAAATGATCGCGAGCAGCAAAAGCTTGAAGATTGTCGCAGGGCTTTTGCAAAAGAGAATTTGGAAGTATATACCCTTGTATTTGATGTGACCCATGAGGAGGATGTTGACAGGGGCATTTCGGAAATTGAGAAAAATGTGGGGCCGGTGGATATCCTGGTGAACAATGCCGGAATTATCAAGAGAATTCCCATACTGGATATGCCAATTGCCGATTTCAAACAGGTAATTGATGTGGACCTGGTGGCGCCGCTCATTGTTTCTAAAAGGGTTGTGCCCGGAATGATCCGCAGAAAACGGGGTAAGATTATCAACATGTGCTCCATGATGAGCATTTACGGTCGCAATACCGTATCGGCTTACGCATCGGCCAAGGGCGGACTGAAGCTGCTCACTGCCAACATGACCTGTGAATGGGCCAAATACAACATCCAGATCAACGGCATTGGCCCGGGTTATATTGCCACATCGCAAACTGCGCCCATCCGTGAAAACGGTCACCCGTTCAACGACCTGGTGATGACGCGCACTCCTGCCGGCAGGTGGGGCGAACCGGAAGACGTTGCCAACGCGGCCCTGTTCCTGGCATCAAAAGCCAGCGATTTCGTCAACGGCCATATCCTCTTTGTAGATGGCGGAATTCTGGCCAACTTCGGCTATGTAAAAGGCGAAAATGAGGTGGGGTAGGCGAGGCAGTATTTTGTATATAAAAAACAATTGTAATTCAACCCGGAATATGAAAACTTTCAGGAATTCGTTATTCAGCCTGATGATCCTGTTTACTGCATTAACAGGTTGCAGTAACGATAAGACCTATGTCGTGAGCAACAGCGGCAGCGAGCCGGAAACCGATTTGGCGTATGTGCTGAACCGGTCGGTTGTGAACAAGTATCTGGCAGATTCAACAACAGAGGTAAAGCCCGGTGTGCGCGATGAGAGCGGAACCTGGCTGCCCTCGCAATGCGACGATTTGGATGGCGACGGCCGGTGGGACGAGCTGGCCTTCCTGTGCAGTCTGAATGCTGGTGAAAGCAAAAAGGTTGTTTTTGTGATTCAGGATTCTATGCCCGAATTTCCCAAACGGACCAACATACGGTTTGGTCGCTTCACAAAGCCCTTTGAAGAGTTGAATACCGGCCTGCGCTTGAAAATCAACGTTATTACTACCCCGGAGTACCAGATGGAGGGCCCGGCCTGGGAAAACGATGTGATTGCTTTTCGCAATTACTACGATGCCCGCAACGGCATGGATATCTTTGGGAAATGCACAGCGGAAATGGTGCTGGACAGTGTAGGCGTCAACGGTAGGGAATACCACACGCTGGCCGATTGGGGCATGGATATACTGAAAGTTGGAAATTCCCTTGGCGCCGGAGCTATTGCCATTGGTATTGGCGATTCGCTCTATCGCGTGGGTCCCTGCGAAGAAGGCGGATACCGGCAGATCAGCGAGGGACCGGTGCGGGCCCTATTTGATCTCACCTATAAGAACGTACCGGCCGCAAACCGCCTGTACAACATAACACACCGGATTTCCATATATGCCGGCGCGCATTATTACCGCAGTGAAGTTTGGGTTGACAAGCTGCAGGGTGATGAAGAGCTGGTTACCGGCATTGTGAACCTGCATGATGTGGCTGCCGACACCTTTGATTCGGGGAATGTGAAGGTGATGTATTCCCTGGGCAACCAGGGTTACAGTGGGGAAGTGCTGGGCATGGGCATCCTGGTACCCGCGGAACAGTTCAAAGGATACCGTGAAGCAGACACCACCGGAACAGGTATTGTAAACACCCATTTGGTTTCACTGGCACTGAGCAGCGACAAACCAACCGTATATTCCTTCGTAGCCGCCTGGGAGAACCGGGATGAGCAGGTGAAAGAAAAAGCTTTTTTTGTTAACCTGTTGAAAAAAGCGGTTGGCAGGCCGGTTTTTGAGAGATAGGGAGCGATTCAAAAGAAAGAGGGAGTTGGGGTAAGTCATTGCGAGCGGTAGCGAAGCAATCTCTTGTTAATTGCTTCGCAATATAGATTAACTTCGTTGAGCTCCGCTGTGCTCCGGTTGCTTCGCTCCACTGCGTTTCGCTTGCCGCCAGTCAGGGCAGATAATCATAAGCCGGGGACAGTGAATGGAATACAATAATTGTTTTTTCAATAGCCGCCGGCTTTAGCCGGTGGTACTCAATTGCAATACCCCCCCCATATCACCCGCTGCAAGCAGGGCGTTACCACGAGCATGGCTTTGCTTGCAGCGGTATTATTTTTGATGTCTTTTATTCCCCGGGTTGAAACCCGGGGCTATTGAGGCCGGATAATTGACGATTCATTATGATTTACTTCCTTTGCACTGGCTTATAATTTCATCTAAGGTAGATTATAGCGATATCCTCCAAAGGGGGATAGTGCATTTTCCAGGCTTATCTCAAATATTGAAAGCAGGCAACCTTTCAGGTCCTATTACAAAAAGAGCGCAGTCGGGAGACTGCGCTCTATATGCGAAATTGGTGATTTTAGATTCCGGCAACCACCACATTGTCGATGACCAGACTGGGGAACCGGGCCTGGCTGTATATCCAGGGATCGTTGGCCACTTCAACCAGCTTGTTCCAGAAACTGAGATGGTTGTCGGCAACGTTCATTTCGGCAACATTTTGAACAAACTGTCCCTTGTCGTACAATTTGCCGATAATGCCCACCGAAAAGTCGCCCGTGGTTGAGTTGGAATTGCCACCGATATAGTCGGTAACCACAATGCAGCGTCCGAGATCTTTGATTATTTCGTCAACGCTTCGTTGGCCGGGAGGTATGATCAGGTTGGAAATGGAGCCCGATGTGGGTTCCCATCCCAGCTTGCGGCTGTAATACCAGTCGACCAGAAATTCATTGACCCTGCCTTCGGTTATGAGGTCGCGTTTTCGCGTTGGGAACCCGTCATCGTCATACAGACGTGATCCAAGTCCTCTGGGAATAAACGGGTCCTCCTGAACAGTCAGCAGTTTACTGCCGAATTGTTGCCCCTTTTTATCGGCAAGAAATGATCTTTTCTGCTGTATGCTGCCGGCAGACATCGGATTCAGCAGTCCGCCCAAAATCCTTGCTGCTCCCCGGTTTTCAAGAATAACCGGAAGTGTTTCGGTTTGGATTTTTTTACCGCCCATCAAATCAAATGTTCTATTGGCAGCCTTTGTTCCGATTTCCTGTAACGAGGGAAGATCGGTTTTATAACGGCAACTCACGTAGTAATACCCGTTTGGCCTTCTGTCGCCTTCATCCTGTAAGGTCATGGATGCGCCAATGGAGTAATTGGTGCCTTTGTTAAAGCCTTCAAACCCGTTGCTGGTTTTGGTGAAATCTTCCCAGCTGTCATCATTTTCTCCCGCTTCAACAGAGATTACTTTTTCTCCGCCACTTTTCAGGCAGGCATCTTCAACAGCTTTTGCCATGGCATGCCGTTCTTCGGGTGTAAGTTTGCTGAAATCGGGATCCGTCTGCTGCAGGTCCACTGTTGCTCTTCCGCTGTAATACTTTGGGTCGGGCAGTGTGCGAAACGGATCTTCCTCCATGATCCGGGCATTGTCGATCAGATCGGTTATGAAACCCTCAAGGGTTGATTTGCGAAAATCGGGAGTAGATTTACCGGCATACCTGTTATTATAAAAAACATCAAGATACAGGCCCTGCGTGGTTGCCTCTTTGATAATCTCGGGTTTTCGTTCGCGGTAGTTGATCTCTACGGATCTTCTTTTGGAAATATTTACTTTGCATTCCTTTGCTCCGGCTTTTAATGTCTGGTCAATCACCCAGCCGGCCAGTTCGCGAAATTCCTGTTGTTGATCTTTCATGTAGCTCATGACTGGCCTCCTTTCTGCTGGGTACCCCCAACGGTTAATGATTTTACCAAACAGGTAGGCATCCCGAAGCCTACGGGCACACCCTGGCCGTTTTTACCGCATTGGCCGGCACCTCCCTGGTGCATCACCAGATCATTGGCAACCATGGTCATGCTGGCCAGCATTTTCGGTCCGTTGCCCATGATGTTCACATCCTTGATAGGAGCTGTAAGTTTGCCGTTTTCAATCAAACGACCTTGTGAAACATAAAAGGCAAAATCGCCTTCACCTATTTTTACCTGTCCGTTACTCACGTCTTCAACATAAATTCCGTTTCCGGCCTGTCTGATTACATCCTCAGGAGTGGATTGTCCACCCAGCATATAGGTATTCCGCATACGTGGTACGGGATAGTTCTGAAAATCCTGTCTGCGGCCGTTTCCTGTTGGTTTCACACCATAGTGTTTTGCGGAAATCCTATCGTGAATATAACTTGTAAGTATGCCATTTTCTACGAGCATGGTTTTTTGTCCGGGAATTCCTTCATCGTCCACATTAATGCTCCCGGCCAGGTTCATGTTGGTTCCGTCGTCAATAATGTTGATGAAGGGTTCCGCAACTTTTTTACCCAGCATGGTGCTGTAGGTGGAAATGTTTTTGCGGTTAAAATCGGCTTCCATTCCGTGGCCAATGGCTTCATGAAGCAGGATGCCGGTAACGCCGGGTCCGAGCACCACAGGTATTTCGCCTGCGGGAGGTTGAATGGCATCAAAAAGTTTCAGGGCATTGTTAACGGACATGGATGCTATTTCTTCGAGAACTTTCTCGTTATAAAAAGAAAACTCCCGACGACCGCCCAGGTTCCAGAATGCCTGTTCCCGTTTGCCGTTTCTTTCGGCCACCACGGAGGCGTAGAGATAGCCTGACGGAATCAGGTCCTCTGCCATTACGCCGTCGCTGGTAACAATCAGAACGCGCTTTACATTGTTGGAAAAGCCGGCATTGACTTTCACAATTTCAGATGACAATGAAAAGCATTTCTGATTCAGAGATTGGAGTAAGGGCAGCTTTTCCCTGGCAGGATAACCATTGAAATCGGGACTCACCGGGTAGTAATTACCAACAGCCGGTTGGCTGAATGAGGTACTGACTCCGGATGCGCTCAAGTTACTGATGGTAGAGGCGGTGGCAGCTGCTGAGAGCATTGATTCCTCAGTAAGCTCCTGGGTATAACCATAGCCCACCTGATCGCCCTTAACAGTTCGGATGCCTACACCCAGTGAGATGTCGCCATTGGACTGGTTAACCTTGCCGTCTTCGAGGCCCAGGTAATTGGATAATGTGAATTCAAAGTACAGGTCGGCAAAGTCGCCGCCTTTGGAGAGTGCTTTAGCCAGTAATTTCTGGCAGAGTGCTTCATCAACTCCGAATTCCTTCAGAAAGTAACTGCCGGAGGTTTTGGTGTCCAGCCAGGAACTTGCATCGAGTTTGGGGAGTAAAAAAAAGGTACCACCAGCCATGGCAGCACCTTTAAGGAATTTCCTCCGGTGAATGGGTTTCATTTTGAGTGTAATTGAATGAATGTTGAACTAATTCTACTTTGGCAGATTTCAATATATCGTCCTTACAGGACTTTAATGACACATTAAATTTATTTTCTACCAATATTTCGTGCCTCTGGCACTTTTTTCTAACCTCGTAGAGGTTAAATATTGGTAGAATTTGAACAAGTCAACGTTCTTTCAGTCCCAGTAGGGACGATATATAATTTGTGTGCTTAAATCTGTCAAAGTAGAACTAAGTTATGGAGTATTTCAACAATAATCAAAAACGCAGGCAGAAAATAACAATATTTAACAATAGCAATGACGGATACACCTTGATGGCCTTGACACAAAAAATGACTCAGCGTGGTGAGTCATTGCGAGGGAGGCACGACCGAAGCAATCTCTTGTTAATTGCTTCTCAATATAGATTGCTTCGCTTCGCTCGCAATGACGGTTATTCCAATGCACTGCGCTCTACATTCTGGTTAATTCACTCAGTATATTTGGTAATCAACCGCACAATCAAATCGTTCAGCAATTCCACCTCGTAATCGCCCACGGTGGCTTCAATGTGTTCTCCGCCAATGCCGCTGTCGTTGGTAATAAATACATAGGTTCCGCTTGTGGCTGTGGCAAAGAACCTGAACAGGAATTCGGTATCTTTATTGACACCGCTTGCAGAAATCGGAATGATTTTAATGCCTTTCGCTGCTGTATTCCGGATGGTTTTGTTGAGGTCATTCACAATGGCATCGGTATAATGGGGTGGTGCATCGAGCAAAAGAAATATCAGGCGGGCCCGTGCGTCTTCGCTCCAGCTCAGCTGTGTAATGGCAGTACTGAGGGCGGTGTGCACCGCTTCCTCATAATCTCCGCCGCCGTTGGCATGCTGGTTGTTGATGAATGAGTGAGTCAGTTTTAAGCTGGTTGAAAAGGGTGCAACCCGTGTCAGGAATTCATCTCCTTCATCGCGATAAAAAACTGAGCCAACACGCAATGAAAGCTGGCTGTTGAGGTCTTCGACGCGGCTGATTACATCGAGCAGTTCTGATTTCAGGTATTCGATTTCATCACCCATGGAACCAGTGGCATCCACAACAAACAGAATGTCGGCATTCTTCAGCTGATTCCCTACTGTTGCAACAACTACTTCGTTTACCTCTTCGTCATAAGATTTGGGATCGACAACGGTTATTTTCTGGTTTTGGTAGCTGACCACTGCTTTAATACTCCCCTGGTTTTGTCCGTTGATATTCATCCACAACTCTGCCCTGCCTTCATTGTCGGTCCGTGCTTTCCATACCTCTTCACCGTTCAGGGTTTCGAGTGTCACCTCACAGTCGATCAGCGGCTTTGACAACAAATCGGTAACCTGGAAGGAATACCTGCTGGCCAAACGAAATTTCCAGTTTTCCTGCGCGTTGGTAAAATCTTCATTTTGGCCCAGGTTTTTCCAGAAATCCCATTCTGTAAGGTCGTTCCATTCAGCGGCTGTGATTTGTCCCGGCTCTGTCGGCTGTATTTGAGCAGAATCTCCATTACCGGAAGGAACGCCACCTCCTGATCCTCCAGATCCGGATAAACCGTATTCAGAATATAGTCCTGTGCCACCATCGGTTTTGTCGGGAGATGCAGAACCTCCTCCGTCTTCGGTGCAGCGGATCATAATCAGGGCAAGCAGGCATGCCATGCCGGTTAACGTGTATCTTTTCATAGTAGTGGGTATATGTTTGTAACTGCCTATTAGATAGCAGGCGGATCAAAAAGGTTGCGCAGCCGGATATTTTTTACTTCATTTTTTTCCAGCCGGGCTGAGGCCAGGTTGCCGGTCCCGGGCAATTATTGCGGATCTACATCAAGGGTACACTGAACAGCCCGGAATTCGGGTTTCCCGGTCATTTCCCGGGTGCAGGTTAATATCTGGTTTTTAACAGCAGTAAGGTTTCCCCTTTCAATCTTTACCAGCAATGCTTTCAGGTACAGGTTTTGAATTCTGCTTACCAAGGGGTATTCGGGCCCCATCACCGTTTCCTTTACCGTGGTACGAATCTGTTGTGCCAGAAAGTCGGCTGCCTGGTCGACGACCTCCTGAAACCGGTGCTTCAGAGTTATTTTCACCAGCCGGCTGTAAGGCGGATAGCGGAATCTGTTGCGCTCCTCAAGCTGATCGGCATACATAGCCTGGTAATCATTGTGAACCACCTGGTTGATTATTGGATGATTGTGGCTGGAAGTTTGTATGATCACCAAACCCCGACCGTACTTTCTTCCGGCTCTTCCGCTCACCTGCGACATGAGCTGGTAGCTTCTCTCATAAGCTCTGAAATCGGGATAGTTGAGCATGGTATCGGCATTCATGATGCCCACCAGTTTCACGTTGTCGAAATCGAGACCCTTCGACACCATCTGAGTTCCTACCAGTATATCCGATTCCTTTGTTTCAAACCGGGCTATCAGCCTTTCGTAAGCTTTCCGACTGCGGGTTGCATCCAGGTCCATCCGCTCTATCCGGGCCTGCGGGAAAAACAGGGCAATCTCTTCTTCTATTTTCTCGGTGCCAAAGCCTCTCATTTTATGACTGCCCTGGTTGCAAGCCGGACATACTGATGGCACCGGAGTGCCGTAACCACAATAATGACAAAAGAGCCGGTTGCTCTTTTTGTGGTAGGTAAGACTTACATCGCAATAGCGGCACCTGGGAATATTGCCACATTCACCGCATTCCAGGAACAGGGAAAAGCCCCGCCGGTTTTGAAAAAGAATGACTTGCTCGCCATTTTTCAAAGCTTCTTCGATGCTGTTAAGCAAGGCAGGCGAAAAATTCGACTGCATTTGTTTTCGTCGCCTGAGATCATGGGTGTTTACCACAGCAATTTCCGGTAGCTGCAGATCGAGATACCGCTCATTCAGTTCAACCAGCTTGTACTTGCCTGTTTTGCAGTTATAATAGGTTTCCACTGAGGGTGTGGCGGTTCCCAGCAAAGTTTTTGCACCATGTATTTTGGCCAGCATGATGGCTGTGTCCCGGGCATGATAACGCGGAGCAGGATCGAATTGCTTGTAGGTGTTTTCGTGTTCCTCATCAACAATAATGAGCCCAAGTTTGCTGAAAGGAAGAAAGACGGAAGAACGAACACCAAGTATAACCTGGATGTGATGTTCACCAGGGTTGTCACCATCCAGAAGGTTTTTCCAGGTTTTGATTTTTTCCGAAGTACTGTATTTTGAATGGTATACTGCAATACGATTGCCGAACACAGCTTTCAAGCGTGAGATCATTTGCGTGGTGAGCGCAATTTCAGGAAGCAGGTACAACACCTGTTGCCCCCGCGAAATGACTTCATGAATCAGGTGGATGTAAATCTCGGTTTTGCCGCTTGATGTGACTCCGTGCAACAGGGTGACATCCGATGTTTGAAAGCTTTCGCTAATTTCGTTGATAGCCCGCTTTTGTGAGGGATTCAGCTCCGACAGGTCGCGGATTTCAGCAGGACCTGTTTTTTTTGCGCGTGATTTGGTTTCCAGCTTCAGTTGCGCGGGGATGGCTGCTTTGTACACTTCACCCCGGGCACACAAATAATACTCACTGATCCACTTCCACAGGGTGAGCTGTGAATCCATTACAACAGGAGCGGAGTCAATTACTGTAAGGATTTCTTTGACCTCATAATCTGAGGGTTTCTCATGATGAATACGGGTAACCAGTGCGGGATAAACCTTTTTTTTACCGAATTGAACGTTGACCCGCATGCCCGGCTTCAGTACGGCGGCTTGTTCAGCGCTCAGGGCATAGGTAAAGGTTCCGTGCAGTGGCAGGGGCAGCAGGAGATCGGTAAAATAGCTTTCGGCCATGGCATGCTGGAGTATGTAAGATGTGATGTGCAGTGAGGAACTGCAGGAGGAATGACAGTAATATCCGGCATCGTTTAATAGATGCCGGGGTTATCAGATCAGCACTTCAACAAGCCTCAGCAGATTCCGGTCTACGTCCTTATGCGTTTTCACTGTTTTATTCAGCGGCACATGAACAATATCGTTGTTTACCAAACCGATCATGATGCTTTTCTGATCATCGAGCAATGCATCCACTGCGGCCGATCCCATACGGCTGGCATTGATTCGGTCGAGTGCCGATGGCGAACCGCCACGCTGTATATGACCTAAAATGGTGGTACGAATGCTCAGGTCAGGAAATTCCTCCTTGATTTTTTTTGCAATTCCCATGGCTCCGCCTTCTTCATCGCCTTCGGCAACAATGATGATGCTTGATTTTTTCTTGGCGGCTCTTTCAGCCATGTATTTCCGAAGCTTGTCGAGTTGTCCTTTTTCCTCGGGGACAAGAATGCCTTCAGCACCGCAGGCAATGCCGCTGCGCAATGCCAGAAAACCTGCTTCCCTGCCCATTACCTCAACAAAAAATATGCGTCCGTGTGAGGAGGCGGTATCCCTTATTTTATCTACTGCCTCAACAACAGTATTGGTAGCTGTATCGTACCCAATGGTGTAATCTGTGCCATACAGGTCATTATCAATTGTACCGGGGATGCCGATAAATGGTATATCAAACTCCTTCGACATGATGCTGGCGCCCGTAAAGGAGCCATCACCGCCAATAACAATAACGGCATCAATACCAATTTGAACGAGTTGATCATAAGCCTTTTTCCTGCCTTCATACTCCAGGAATTCCTTACAACGTGCAGTTTGAATGATGGTTCCGCCACGCTGGATGATGCCGCTGACCTCCTGTGTGGACAGAGGAATAATGTCACCTTCGATCATTCCCTGGTAGCCCCGCCGTATGCCATATACTTCTAATCCATGATAAATGCCAGTTCTGACAACAGCCCTGATGGCTGCATTCATACCGGGAGCATCTCCACCTGAGGTGAGAACACCTATCTTTTTGATTTCTTCCATTACAAAAGTGTTGTTTAAAACAATATGGGAATAACTGCCTATTAAGCGCTCAAATTTAATGATTCCGATGGAGTATCATTTGGGTAAGAAGCTTTTTTTTTGGAATGGTTCGTTGCAGGCGATTCAACTCAAAAAGCTGCTTTACTTTTTTATGTTTTGCTGCTTATGAATCAAAATTCAGTAAATTAGAGATGAAATTCTGAATAAAATATGACTATCAAGCCAACATATGATGAACTGTTAAAGGAAATTGAACGCCTTAAACTGAAACTGGAGGAGAAAAAGACGTTAGAACAAGAGCAGGAGTTCACCCGCAAGGCAACCCAGGAGTTATCCTTAGCCAAAGAAAACGCAGAAAAAAGCGAGATGCTATATCGCAGGCTGATTGAAAATTCTCCCTGGGGAATGCACTTCTACAGGCTGGAAAACAACTCGTTGATTTTTACAGGCGCTAATCCGGCTGCTGACAAGCTGTTACATGTGAGTAATGCGCAGTTTATAGATAAAACAATTGAAGAGGCATTCCCTCCACTGATGCAGACAGAAATACCATTCAGGTACCGCGAAGCAGCTGAGAAAGGGCATTTGTGGAAAACCGAACAAATATCTTACGATGACAATAAAATTACCGGGGCTTTTGAGGTAATTGCCTTTCAGACCACCAGCGGTAATATGGTGGCTGTTTTTAACGACATCACAGAGCGTAAGCAGCATGAAGAGCAATTAAAAGAAAAAAACGAAGAATATCAGCAGCTGAACAAAGAACTAATAAAAACAAACAGTGAACTGGTATATGCCAAGCAATGTCTTGAAAAAAGCGAAGAGCGGTTCCGGCTGATACTTAAAAACTCCAATGATACTTTTGTATTGATAAATAAGAATGGCGAGCAATTTTACATCAGCGATGTAGCCGAAAGTGATACAGACTTTACTGTAGATGAACTTAAGGGCCCTATTCAAAATGTGATTTTTCCGGCCGATTTGGATATTGTGCTGCAAGCATGGGAAAAATTATTGAATACCAAGAATGAAGTTGTCCGGGTTCAGTACAGGCACAAGCATAAGTTTAAGGAATATATCTGGTACGAGGCTGCAGCCCAGAACCACCTCGATAACCCGGCCATTAATGCAGTGGTTGTCAATATCAGAGAAATATCTGCTATTAAAGAAACGGAAACCAAACTAATAAAAGCAAAAGAGCAGGCCGAAGCAAGCGACCGTCTTAAAACAGCCTTTTTGCAAAACATGAGTCACGAAATACGCACACCCATGAATGCCATAATGGGCTTTGCAGGTTTAATGGCTGAAAATTACAGCAACAGGGAAAAACTGGAGCAATACTCAGCAATTATTGAGCAGCGGAGCCACGATTTGCTGGCCATTATAAACGATATGCTCGATATTTCAAAAATCGAATCGGGGCAGGGTACATTGCAACTGGAAGAATGCAACTTAAACGAATTGTTTCTGGAACTTGCTTTGTTTTTTACAGATTACCAGCACCGTGCGGACAAGCAGCATATTCAGCTGTTGCTACATAACGTTTTGGATGAGGATATAGCCCATATTATAACTGATCAGCACAAGCTGAAGCAAATTTTTATTAACCTGATCACCAATGCTTTTAAATTTACCGAATCAGGCCGGATTGAATGTGGCTGCAAACTCGTTAACAACCAGTTATTGTTTCATGTATCCGATACAGGTGTGGGTACCCCGGGCGATAAGCATGAATTTATTTTTGAGCGTTTTACGCGTATTGATACAGTAATTTCCAAAAGTTACGTTGGGGGAACTGGTTTGGGCCTTCCCATAGTTAAAGGTTTGGTTGGTTTGCTGGGCGGCAAAGTATGGCTCAAGTCGGAACCTAACCTGGGTACAACGTTTTACTTCACAATCGACTTTAAAAGAATAATTACGTCCAATTCAGTATCTGTTACATCGGCAGATACAACTCAACATTTCGCATCCAATCAAAACTTACTCATCGTCGAAGACGACCAAAACAATGCCTTGTATCTGGAGGAGGTAATGAAAAATTATTTTTCAAAAGTATACATCGTCGGAACCGGCCTTGATGCTATCAAGCTGGTAAATATGCAACCAATAGATTTGGTTTTAATGGATGTGCGCCTTCCCGATATTACCGGATACGAGGCAACAAAAACGATTTTGCAGCAAATGCCCAAATTGAAAATAATAGCCCAAACGGCCTATGCTGCACAGGAGGAACGCCAAAGAGCACTCAACGCAGGGTGCGTTGATTACATCAGCAAACCCTTAAAACGTGAGGAACTATTATCAATTATAAGAAGGCATTTGAAAAAGTAAGATCACCCGGGATGAGGTATTGCAATTGAGTACCACCGGCTAAAGCCTGCCTACCGGCCGGGCAGGCCCCTCTGGAGGATAATTCCGGAGGAATTATTTGTTTATAGTACTGCCTGTAAACATAACACATACGACTCCAGCCGGATGCAACTTCACGCCCCAATCGCCTTCACATGCGCTGCAATCTCTTCAAGCAGCCAGCGGGGGGTGGAGGTGGCGCCGGTTATACCCACACTTTGAATGCCGCTGAACCAGCCGGGAAGAATGTCTTCTTTTTCGTTAATGAAATGGGAATTTTCATTTACTGTTTTGCATTGGGCGTAAAGCAACTTGCCATTGGAACTTTTCTTATAGCTCACAAAAAGTATGAGATCATGCCGGGCACAGAATGCTTTGAGCTGCGGAATGCGGCCTGAAACCTGCCCGCAAATGGTATTGTTACATTTGAAAACAGGTTTTCCATTTTCATCAGCATGGGCCGTTTTCAAAATTACCTGCTGCAGATCCTGATACTTATCGGTGCTCATGGTGGTTTGCGAATACAGATGAACCGGTCTGCTGAAATCAATCTTGTTAATATCATCGGGCGATTCTATTATCAGCGTCTGGTAATTGGTTTGCCCTGCCAGTCCCCTTACCTCGGCATGGTCTTTTTTTCCGAAGATTACGATCTGGGCTCCTGAATCGCTGTTGTTACCGAAATCCTTTTTAATCTTGCTTTGCAAACGAATCACTATGGGACAGGTTCCGTCGATCAGTTCGATGTTGTTTTTTCTCGCATACTCATAAGTTTCGGGCGGCTCGCCATGTGCCCTGATCAGCACGCGGCAATTGGAGAGTTTCAGGTATTCGTCGAAAGAGATTGTTTTTAAACCAATTTTTTCCAGTCTTTCAATTTCTTTTTGGTTGTGCACAATTTCTCCCAGGCAATACAATTGCCCGTGTTGTTGGATGATTTCCTCGGCTTTGCTCACCACGCGGGTCACTCCAAAACAAAAACCGGCCTTTGAGTCAATAGCAATTTTCATCTGTTTATTTTCAATTCTCAATGGTCAGATGGACGATTCATGTTTTTTCAGAATTTTCTTCCATTCTTCCCTGAACCAGGTCATCTGCTGTTCAATTGTCATATAGCTGTTGTTGAGTACGATGGCGTCATGGGCCCTGGTAAGCGGACTTTCCTTGCGGTTCTCATCCTCATGGTCGCGCATCTCTATGTTTTCCTTCACTTCTTCAAATGTGATGCCCGTGCCTTTTTCTTTCAGCTCTTTGAACCGGCGCATGGCGCGGACATCCGTATCGGCCGTCATGAATATCTTGAGCGCGGCATCGGGAAAAACAACCGACCCGATATCCCTGCCGTCCATTACCACACCACCTTTACTGCCCATGGTACGCTGAAAGGCCACCATTTTTTCACGCACATCTTTTATCTTGCTTATTTTGCTGACCACTTCGGAAACTTCAATTCCCCTTATTTTTTCTTCCACGTTGACTCCGTTCAGCCAGGTTTCCTGCAAGCCGTTCGCCGGATTCAACCTGAATGTGATTTGGATGTTGTCAAGCGACTGTTTCAGGGTCTCAATGTCAATTTCCTTTTTGCTGACCCGTCCGGTTTCGAGGGCATACAAAGCAACTGCCCTGTACATGGCTCCGCTGTCGATATATACATAATTCAGCTCTTTGGCTATGAGCCGTGCATAGGTGCTTTTGCCGCACGAGGAATACCCGTCGACAGCTATGATGAAGTGTCCTTGTGATTTCATGTGACTAAAACTTTTTGTAGAATTCATCGAGGTTCATGCTGAACGAAAACTGGTTGGTTCCGCCGGCCAGGTGATAAATTGCCCTGCCGTAACTGATGCGGAATTTGTTCAGGTTGAGTCCGGCCCCCCAGGAAAAGCCTACCATCCCGGTCTTTTCATCTATTTTAAGTTCCTGTCGGCGCCGGTAATTGTATCCTACCCGGAACACCAAATTTTGTCCCAAGTTGAATTCAGCCCCGGCTACAAAATGGCGCATGGATTTATCCACCAGCTTGTCGAATTTGCTTTCCGATGAACCGCCGTCAATGATCGTGCTTCCCTCGTTATCTTCTTTGTCATCTCTTTCTTTTTTGGTGGTGTAGGTCAGGTCCCATTTTTCGAGGTGGTTGATCACTATATAAAAAGAAAGCGGTGCATGTTCGAGGCTTTTACTCAGGCCCAGAGCAATGTTGAAAGGCAGGGGCTCATTCATGCCGTCAGCATAATATTTGTTGACCTGGAACCCCAGGTTGCGAAATACAAGACCGATGGTAAGTTTAGATTGCGGATTGTGGTATGTGATTCCTGCATCAATAGCCAGCGCTGTGGCATTGTATGCTTCATAATCGGAATATATTGATTTTACGGTAAAGCCATAAGTGAATAGCGAATCAAGCGGTCGGGAGAACATGACGTTAACAGAGTAATCTGCGGCTTTGAATTTTCCGGTAGCAATGCCGTTTTCATCATATCCCTTAAATGTGCCGTAATACAGGTAATGAATACCGCCGGCCAGCATGCCTTTGGATCCGGTTTTGGTTGCCGCTGTAGCATACCCGAAATTGGTGCCGGCAAAATAATTGACATAGTTCAGCGCCATGTGGTGATGCATTTCGGAGTTCAGCAACGAAGGATTGTGGTAGGCTAGTTCCGGATCCTGATCATGAATAGCCACGGCGTCTCCACCAAGCGCGCCAATGCGTGCCGAATTGGTCATTTCAAGGAATTGAAACGCCTTTCCTCCGGGTTGGCTCCAGGATGCAACGGCAGATAAGAGCATTCCTGCCAGAAGCAGTGTTTTCCTGCCTGCATTTGCCCGATGCCTGTTTTGAAGCTGAATCATGATAAATGAAAACGAGTAAATTTAGTGGAAAATTATAATAACTTCGTGTTCTTTATTCTAAATCATGAACAACAAAGCCGCTTCGGGGTTCGATAAAAAGGTATTTATTATTAATCCGATTGCAGGTACCAATCAGAAACAGGTCATCCATGATGCCATACTTCAGAAATTTTCTGAGGAGCAGTTTGAAATTTGCTATACTGAGTACAAAGGTCATGCTTTTGAAATAGCTGGTAAAAAAATTGAGGAAGGAATTACCCACATCATTGCGGTAGGTGGCGATGGCACCGTGAATGAGGTTGCCTCAGCACTGGTTGGTACTTCCTGTAACCTGGGCATCATTCCTGCCGGTTCGGGGAACGGACTGGCCAGACATTTGAAATTGCCTATACATATTGCCGATGCAATAAATGTTATAAAGAATCACAAGATCAAGCCGATTGATGTGGGAAGGGCGAACGGACGTTATTTCTTCTGTACATGCGGAACCGGGTTTGATGCTTCGGTGGGTAAAAAATTTGCTACCGACAGCCGCCGTGGCATGCTGAGTTACGTGAGGGCCACCATACATCAGTACATCACATATTCTCCCAAAAAATACATCCTGAAGGTTGAGGACAAGAAAATCAGGTTAAAGGCCTTTCTGGTTACTTTTGCCAATTCGGGGCAGTATGGCAATAACGCTTACATTGCACCCAATGCAATCATTGATGACGGCATGCTGGACCTGTGCATTTTGAGGCCATTCCCGAAAACATCAACACTGGAACTGGGGCTGAGGTTGTTTTTTAAGAATATCGACCAGAGTCCCTACCTTGAGGTAATGCGCATGAAAAAAGCCACCCTGAAAAGAAAGGGTAAACAGAAGATCACGCTGCATCTTGATGGTGAGCCGGTAACCCTAAAACGGAAACTCAAAGTAAAAGTAATTCCGAATGCCCTGAATGTAATGATTCCCGCAACCACCCGCCGAAAGAAGCAATTGCTGCCATTAAAGGGCTTTCATTCAGATCACAGCAAAACCAAAGTCTGAAGCAATATTTTCGCGCAGTTTGCCCTTTACTTCTTCAAAATCTACCTGGTGGCCCAGTTCTTTTTCCATGGAGGTTACCCCTTTGTCGGTAAATCCGCAAGGGTTGATGTGGTTGAAGTAACTCAGGTTGGTATTCACGTTCAGCGCAAAGCCGTGCATGGTTATGCCACGGCTTACCTTGACTCCGATGGCACATATTTTCCGCTGACTTCCCTGCTTGCCCTGATCAATCCATACGCCTGTGGCACCGGGTAACCTGTCGGTGTGAATGCCATAGGTTTCAAGTGTGCGGATGATGGCGTCTTCGAGCCGGCTGATATAACCTTTAACTCCTGTTTTCAGCTGATCCAGGTCGAATACCGGGTAACCCACAATTTGTCCCGGCCCGTGGTAGGTAATATCCCCGCCACGGTCGGTTTTGTAATAGGTGGCCTGAATGGATGCCAGGAATTTGTCGTTGATCAGCAGGTTGTTTTCCTTACCGCTTTTCCCAAGTGTATACACATGGGGGTGTTCCACAAAAATCAGACACGGCAGTTCATTGGAACCGGTTCCGGTAGTTTTTGCCTGTATCAGCCTGTTTTGTTGCTCCTGCTGAAAATCCCAGGCTTCTTTGTAATCCATCAGCTGAAGATCGATAAATCGCAACTGGTTCATGGTTTCCGGCATATGCAGTGTATTTAGGCAATCAATTTCTCCAGCAGTTTTTTGGTAGCCATAATGCCTTCGGGCTCGCTTAATTTACTGCCTTCATACTCCACATCGATCCAGCCTTTATAACCTGAATCCCTGACAATCTGCATCATCCGGGCAAAATCGGTATGCACCTCATTGCCCTCAGCGTCGAAATCGTGCGACTTGGCGCTGACCCCTTTGGCAAAGGGCATCAGTTCTGTAATTCCCATATAGCGGTCGTACTCTTCATCCGCACTGATCCTGAAATTGCCGAAATCGGGCAGCGTACCGCAGTTTTTCATATTCACGTGCTTCATAATCCCGGAAAGCCATTTGCCGTTGGAGGAATAGCCGCCGTGGTTTTCAACAATAACGTTGATTTTCGATTTTTTGGCAAATTCCGCCAGTTTTGTGAGTGATTCCACAACGGCATTGGCCACTTCTTCCTGTGTTCCCTGTCCTGCTGCATTTACGCGGATGGAATGACAACCCAAAAACGCGGCAGCTTCCACCCATTTGTGGTGGTTGATCACAGCCTGTTCACGGGCTGCCTTGTCGGCATCACCCAGCGAGCCTTCCCGGTCAACCATGATCAGCACGTTGGTGACATTGTGGTCGCGGGTTAATTTCAGTAGTTCAGTAAGGTATGCAGTGCTAGTATCTTTAAAGAAGACATTCACATATTCCACCCCGTAAATTCCGAATTCTTTAGCTGCCCTGACGGGGAAGTCGAGGTTGGTCATTTCGTTGGCCAACAGGGCCCGGTGAAGCGACCATTCGGCAAGCGAAATATCAAAACGCGTTTTGGCTTTGTTTGCCATTCCCGAAGATGCTGCGGAAAGCAGCGGAATACCTGCGGCCGCCAGGGCGGCCGATTGCAGAAAAGCTCTTCTTGATTGTTTCATGGTGGTGGTTATTTTTGAATAGGAGCCGAAACGAAAGAGGTTGCCGGTAAAACCAGCAACCTCTTTCATCAATTCAGGTTGTTTATTACAATTTTTTAATTTTTATATTCCTGTACCATACGTCATCGCCATGGTCCTGGAGGCCGATA
>CAYTNC010000031.1:1978-22227 GCA_964438935.1 uncultured Bacteroidales bacterium | reverse complement strand
TTTTCCAAAAAAAAGGGACCATCTAAAAAGTCAAAAAAAGAGCGTAGTCGGGAGACTACGCTCAGCAATCTGAATTCATATTTAGTATAATATACCAGGCGTGGTTTTTAACTGCGCCCAATAAACTGACTTCTTAGATACTACTTCTGTACTACCAGTTGAGTATTTTCTTGAAATCGTATTCTTCAGGATCTCCCAAATACTTCTTGGCGGCCTTGTAATCGCTCTTGGTGATGTAATGCAGGTTGTTTTCAAACACCAGTTTCACCTTTTCAGAGGCCATATTAACCAGCCTGGGTTTTACCTTCCCGTTGGCATCCTCAACATCTTTAAGGTACAGCGGCACAATATCACCGGCAGGAGTTTGGGTAACCATGCATCCGGATATCCCTTCCTGGAAAAGCTTCATAACACCGGTTCCAAGAATGGTGGCGTAGGTAAGGTCAAACGCAATGGGCCTTACACAACGAAGCTCATAGCCAATTTCATTCGGCCTGCTTCTTACGGTAAGATTGAGTTTCCTTAACTTCCGTTGCACCAGCATATTAAAAATGTGAGCTTTGCTTACATTTCCCAATTCCGGGTGACCATGTTCGTCATAGGTGAAATTAATCCCGGTACCTTCAATTTCTTCATCACTCATGAAGTGGAAAACACCCTCGGAAACAATAGCTACACCGTATTCAATGCCCAGCATCCGACGCTTCACCATGGATGAAATGACCATTCTTGTGATCGCATCAAAGGTTATCTTGGTTTTATTGAATATTTCGGGAATGATGATCATGGGGTAGTGACAGGCTGTTCCAATGCCAAACGCCAGGTGTCCGGCTTCACGACCCATTGCCGATACTACAAACCAATTGCCACTGGTACGGGCATCTTCATAAAGTGTGGTTCCTATTCTTACACCTTCTTCCTTAGCCGTGTGGTATCCGAATGTAGGTGTGCCCTCGGGTAAAGGCAGGTCGTTGTCAATGGTTTTGGGTACATGGATGTTTGACAACTTCACCTTATTGGCAGCCAGAAATTTACTGATTCTGTTTGCGGTTGAGGCCGTATCGTCTCCACCAATAGTAACCAGCAGCTTTACGTTGTTGTTTATGAAGAAATCGGTTTTAAACTCCTCATCCTTTGGTTTGTAACGGCTCATTTTTAAGGCTGATCCACCGCGACTGAAAATGCTGTCGGCAAAATTGAAATCAAGATGCTCGAAAACCGGAGTATCGGAAAAGATGGTCTTATAGCCTTCCTGAATGCCCAGTACATCGTACCCGGCATTTAAAAATACCTTGGCTACCGACGAAATAACTGTATTGATACCTGGTGCCGGTCCGCCGGCGCATAAAATTGCAACTGATTCTTTCATTTGATATTAATGCTTAAATATTTAAGTATAAATGGAAAACGATTAAAGGTTTGCAAAGATGTAAATAAATCTGAAAAAAGTAAACATATTTTTACATTATTGCCATGTTCGTAAGCTCTTTGGATAAAAGGCTTATATTTGAATCTCAAAACAGTTTACAAGATGGATTTACAAAGAACACTCAGAGATAAGCCCCTTGTCCGTTGGGGCATTCTGGCACTGGTAAGTTTCATTATGGCATCCAATTATTTCTTTTATGATGCCCTTTCACCCTTGAAAGATAAATTGCAAACCGTACTGGGTTTTACCAATCAGCAATACGGTTTCCTCCAGTCAACTTATTCCATTTCCAATGTCTTTCTTTTTATGGCCGTTATCGGAGGCATGCTGCTCGATAAACTGGGTATCCGTTTCACCGGAATCGGGTTCACTTTCTTCATGGCTCTGGGTGCAGTGTTTACTTATTATGGCGCATCCGATATTTTCCGCAACGGCGGATTTGGATATGCATTCATGAACTCCTTTCTGACAGCCTATACACCTGAGTTTAAACTGATGACTTTTGGATACTTTCTGTTTGGACTGGGAGCCGAAACCAGTATTGTTGTGATCACCACCCTGGTGGTGAAATGGTTCAAGGGTAAGGAACTGGCTCTTGCACTGGGGTTGAACCTGGCAGTTGCCCGCATAGGTCAGGCTTTTGCTTTTTATTTTTCATCGGACCTGAGCACGGCCGATTGCTGGTATCGTCCCATATTTCTGTCAGCCTGCCTGTTGTCTGTGTCGTTTTTGTTTTTTCTGGTATACAGTCTGATGGATCTGCGGTTGGACAAGCAAATCAAATACAGTCATCAAACCGATGAGTCCGACAAATTCAGGATATCTGACGTATTAAAGATTATGCGCATCCCATCATTTATTTATATTGCCCTGCTTTGTGTTACCTTTTACTCGGCATTTTTTCCTTTTTTGAAATATGCCACGGATATGCTCCACAACAAGTTTGACATGACAACAGCGGAAGCCGGCAAACTGACTGCTGTCCCCATCTTTTTTACCGTGTTATTCACACCGCTTTTTGGATGGTTTGCTGATAACAAGGGGAAAAGCGCATCCATGATGATCTATAGTTCACTGTTGCTGATTACAGCACACCTCATGCTTACTTTTACCCAAATTAATCCGCTTGTGCCCATGGCCTTACTGGGTATTTCCTTTTCACTGATACCTGCGGCTATGTGGCCGGCAGTGGCCAAAATTATAGATCAGAAAAAGCTGGGCACTGCATACGGATTGATGTTCTCAATTCAGAATTTTGGCCTTTGGCTTTTCCCAATTCTCATTGGCATGGTTCTCGACAAAACAAACCCGGGTATTACACCCCAAATGGTTGAACAGGGCACCGGCAGGTATAATTATACATTTGCCATCCTGATGCTTGCCGTGATAGGAATAGTAGGTGTAGTCTTTGCAATTTTACTGAAACGCGAGGACAAAACATCGGGCTTCGGTTTGGAATTGCCCAACCGGAAGAAATAGCCAGTTCAGAATCGCAACCGGCTACCTGAAAATAATCTGCTTTCTGTTTGGCCCTAGTGAAACAACCGAAATGGGCAGGCCGGTTTCTTTTTCAATGAACCGGATGTATTTATTCAGATTTTCGGGCATGTCTGCCTCATTGTCCACCTGTGTGAGATCTTCACTCCATCCTTTAAATTCTGCATATTCCGCTGAATCCACATCGTTCAGATCGTAAGGAAGCAGCTCTGTTATATGCCCTTTGATCTTGTACCCAGTGCAAACCTTGATGTAATCAAACTCAGATAAAACATCGGCTTTGGTCATGAACAACTGTGTTACCCCATTAATCATGATGGAATATTTGAGTGCTACCAGGTCAAGCCATCCACAGCGGCGCGGCCTGCCGGTAGTTGCGCCGAATTCATGGCCTTTCTCCCGAAGGGCTTCACCGGTTTTATCAAGCAATTCGGTGGGGAAGGGGCCCGACCCTACACGGGTGCAGTAAGCCTTGAAAATACCGAAAACTTCTCCCATGCGATTGGGTGCTATTCCTAATCCGGTGCAGGCTCCTGCACTTATTGTATTGGAAGAAGTAACAAAAGGATACGAACCAAAATCAATATCAAGCATGGTACCCTGGGCACCTTCAGCAAGTACCTTTTTCCCGGCAGCAAGCAGGCGATTTATTTCATATTCGCTGTCAACCAGTTTGTAGCGTTTGATTTCCTCAATGCCCTCAAACCATTGCTCTTCATGCTCTTCTATGTTGTAATCGTAATTGTACAAACGCAGCAGGTCGATATGTTTTTGCTTCAAATGGGCATACTTTTCCCTGAAATCGGGTTGAATGATATCACCCACGCGCAGCCCGTTCCGGCCCGTTTTATCCATATAGGTTGGGCCAATGCCTTTAAGTGTGCTTCCTATTTTTGTTATGCCTTTGGAAGCTTCAGATGCAGCATCCAAAATGCGGTGTGACGGAAGGATCAGGTGTGCCTTTTTTGATATCAACAACTTGGAAATCAGGTCTACCCCCAATTTGTAAATGGAGGCAATTTCCTTTTTAAAAATAACAGGGTCAATGACTACACCATTGCCAATGATGTTGATCTGGCCTTCATGAAACACGCCCGATGGAATGGTATGCAATACATGTTTGATGTTATTGAATTCAAGCGAATGACCGGCATTTGGTCCGCCCTGGAAGCGTGCAACCACATCGTATTTCGGGGTCAGAACATCCACAATCTTTCCTTTTCCTTCATCGCCCCACTGAAGGCCTAACAAAATATCTGCTTTCATAATGATCAAGGGAATTAAAAAACGAGTCCGAAGGTAGTAATTTTTTTTAATCTTCAAACTTAAGGGAAGGGTGACTAGCAGGAGCCAAAATCAATCGTTATTACAGGCTGCCAGGTATTTAAGGCTTGCCGGAACCTTCTTTTTTTCTGCCGTAAATGTATAGAGAGTGGTGTGATGCTTCGAATCCGTTTAATTCACAGGCAGTATTAATGATTTCCAGTAATCTCGGATCACAAAATTCAATCACTTTTCCGGTATCCATGTCAATCAGGTGATCGTGCTGCATACACTGATAGGCCTTTTCAAACTGCGCTATGTTTTTCCCAAACTGGTGTTTGACCACCAGGTTGCAGTCGAGCAGCAACTCAATGGTATTGTATAGTGTGGCGCGACTAACCCGGTAGTTTTTATTCTTCATAAAAAGATAAAGGGTTTCGATGTCGAAATGACCATCGCGTGAGTAAATCTCCTCAAGAATGGCATACCGCTCGGGAGTTTTTCGGTGCCCTTTCTTCTCCAGATAATTGACGAAGATTTTTTTTACAGTCTCTTTAGTCTCGGTGGAAACCATAACCTGTTGACAAAGTTTTAAGAAGAACAAAAATAATTATTTTTTGTTCTCCATTCCGTTTATTTAGATCAATTTAAATTAATTCAGGAGATCCCTTCCACACGCTTTACGGCGTCAACACCCTTAACTTTACTTAGGCTTACGATCAGGTTGTTCAAATCCTTGGCATCATGAACATAAAGATCCATGGTGCCATCCCATACACCGTCATGACTTGAAAGGTTGATGGTTCTGATATTTACGTTGAGTTCTTTGCAAATAACAGTGGTGATGTCGTTATAAATTCCAAACCGGTCGATGCCGTTAATGGCAACCTTTACAAGAAACGAGAGCAGCTTGTGAGTGGTCCATTTAACTGGAACAAGCAATTCACTCTGGCTTGAAAGCAGCTTGATGGCATTCGGGCATTTGGCCTGGTGAATGGTGATTTTATCCTCGTCAACGGTGTCTCTGAACCCGATTACATTGTCGCCGGGTATCGGTTTGCAGCATTTGGCTATTGCATAGTCGGTGGTGGCACTGTCCAGGTTTTCTTTCAGGAGAATGGGCGTTTTAGGAAGCGTTTTGTGTGGCTTTGAGTTCACAGAAGCTGAAGCTTCTGACTTTTCAGAGCCCTTACCCAATTGAAGACTCCAGTAATTAACCCACTTGCTTTTGGTATTCTGCTTAAGTACCTGGTAAAGGTCATCAAGCGGTAACAAACCCATACCTATTTTGCTGTAAAGCTCATCCTTATTTGATAGTTCATAGGCGGGCAAAAGTTTTTGGATGATCCTGGCGTTTGGCCTTAATTTGATTTCCATGAGCTTTTCTTCCAGGATCTTTTTGCCTTTTACCATCCGGTCTTTATTATCGGCTTTCAGTGCATCCTTGATGGCGGTTTTTGCTTTCAGGGTAACCACATTGTCAAGCCAATCCAATCGCGGCCGGTATGTGTCAGAGGTAATAACCTCAACCTGATCGCCGCTTTTCAGCAAATGATTCAATGGAACCAGCTTGTGGTTCACTTTTGCACCTATTGCCTTGTGGCCAATTGCACTGTGTATTTCATAGGCGAAATCAAGAATGGTACTGTTAACCGGGAGCGTTATTGTGTCGCCTTTGGGTGTGAAAACGAAAATTTCTGAGGCAAATAGGTTCAGCTTAAAGTCATCAAGGAACTCAAGTGCATCGGGATTCGGATTTGCCAATAGCTCCCTGATGCGCTTGAGCCATTTATCCAGCTCATTCTCCTGCGAATTCTCAGTTTTGTATTTCCAGTGTGCAGCAAATCCTCTTTCAGCAATATCATCCATTCTTCTCGAGCGGATTTGCACTTCCATCCAGTTTCCCTTGGGCCCCATTACGGTAGCGTGCAGTGCCTCATAGCCATTGGCTTTCGGTGTGCTAACCCAGTCGCGGATTCTTTCGGGTTTGGGCATGTATATGTCCGTAATCATGGAGTAAATATTCCAGCATTGCGTCTTTTCAGGTATTGCAGGGAGCGGGTCAAATACAATCCGGATGGCCATCAAATCATAAACCTCTTCAAAAGGTATGTTTTTGGTTTGCATTTTGTGCCAGATCGAGTAAATGGATTTATACCGGCCACTGATATCGTAATGGATGCTGTTTTTTTCAAGTTGTTCCTTGATGGGCTTTGCAAATTCCCTGATAAATACCTCGTGGCTTTTCTCCTGGCTTTTGATTTTGTCTGACAGTTCCTGGAAAATCTTTGGATACCTGTATTTCAGGCTCAGGTCTTCCAGTTCATTTTTCAGGGTGTAAAACCCCATGCGGTGTGCCAGTGGCGCATAAAGGTAAAGTGTTTCGGCTGACAGTTTCATTTGCCTTGCAGTTGACAAGGCACCCAGTGTTCTCATATTGTGAAGCCGGTCGGCGAGCTTGATGAGGATAACCCGAACATCATCAGATAATGTCAGCAACATTTTCCGGAAGTTCTCAGCCTGCAGGTTGGAGTTCTTGTCGAAAACCCCCGATATTTTGGTTAATCCGTCAACTATTGCAGCAATCTTGGAACCAAAGTGGTTTTCAATATCCTCCAATGTAAAATCGGTGTCTTCTACTACATCATGAAGCAATGCAGAAACAATTGCCTTAACGCCAAGACCCATTTCCTGGGTAACAATCCGTGCAACAGCTATCGGGTGCAATATGTAAGGCTCTCCTGAAGCACGCAATGCTCCTTTGTGTGCGTCATAAGCAATTTTAAAAGCCTTTCGTATCAAGGCTTTATCGCCACGTTTATTGCAACGCATGCAATTTTCCAGCAGTTCGTTGAATTCACGCTTTATTTGAATCTCCTCGGAAGATAATGTAGAACTCATGAAATCTTATAAAATGTAAGCCGTTGAAGATAATGCAAAATTATTAAAAAAAGCGATTAGTGGTACAATACCGTCACCTTGCCATTGAGTTCGGTTACATCTGTGGAGTAGTTATAAACCCGTAAATAATATACATAAACACCCTCGGGTACAAATTTGCCGTTCACCCTGCCATCCCATGCGTCTGAGCCTTCCCACACCTTGGTCCCAAGCCGGTTGTAAACAATCATCTGGTAACGCTCAGGCAGAAATGAAAAGACTGGTTCAAAGGCCTGGTTGATTGGCTCCGTGTCATTCGGAATAAAGGCATCAGGCATTCGGATATCTGGAAAAACAGAAAAACAATTGCGGTTGGAAAGACCTTTGCCCTGAATGCCAAAAGAATTCGGATTTTCAATGGCCTGTACCTCATAACATACCAGGCTGCTTTGCGGATTTTCATAATTCAACAGGCCGCTCAGGTCATCAGTGTAAGTTTGGGTGATACCAATGCTTATGGTATCGGGCAAAGAATTGTCGCGCCCCTGTTTCCGGATGATCCGGTATTGCTGCACGCCTCCGTTCCAATCGGTATATTCGTTCCATGTTAATGCAACCTGCATTCCTGTTCGCGATCCGCTCAAAATTATGTTGTTTGCCCTATTGGATCCTGCAGATAGCGTTCCACAATTATTCTTTACGTCAAGCCGGTAATAATAAACTCCTGATGAGAAAGGTACATTGTCAGTGTACCGGATCAGCGCATCACTGGTGTTGATCTCGGTAACCTGGTTGAAATTTCCGTCGGGATTTTCACTGCGCATCAGGTAATAGGTGGTCAGGCCGCTTACACCATCTACAGTGAAAGACAAATCAATGGTTTTGTCCGAACTGATGGTTGCATAATCGGCATTGATAGGGCCTATTATTTGGGTCATCGAGGTAATAACCTGTGTTCTGTTGGAGGTTGATTTTCTTCCATCCTGATGTTCAACCTCAACAAAAAGATCGTATTCCTGGTTAACAGCTGCATTGGAAATATCATAAATGTTAGTTCCCTCACTGAGAGAAGTAACTAATTGGTACATCCCGCGACCCAGACGCCTGAATATGTTGTAGCGGGCTATTGATCCGCGCCAGTTGTTGTAATCATTCCATGCGAGAGAAATCAAGCCCTGGCAGGAATCATATACCGATTCAAGGAAAATAGTGCTGTCGGGATGATGCCAATTGCTTTTAAAAACACTCCCTCCACCTAAATTGTTTACTGCAACTACCGAATAACCTACTGAGCCCGATTGCGACCCGGTATTTTCATTGATATAAATCGTGTCCGGAACATTAACGGGGTCTATTATTTCCATACCCGAAGTGGTAGGCGTTGTAGGATCGCCGTCGTTATCGTAAGTGACAACCACCTTATAGTAATTAGCAAAACCCGAAGGAGTCCGGTACCATACAATTTTGTCGAAACCCGTCTCCACATCAACTGTTACGGAATACAAACGAGGTGCAACAGGGTAGGGTTGCGCTTTACCTGGTGAAACAACAAGCAGGTTAATTACAGCAATCAGACAGAAAATACGGTTCATACCGGCATTTGAATGAGAACGAATTTGTACGTATATTATTGTGGCTCAAAGATAGGTTACCTGATTGACAAATAGAAAAGTAAATGAATGATATCTTTTGTATTTCAAGCGTTGTGTTAAGTGTCAATTGTTCTTGTATATCATTGATATTAAATATAATATAGCTACTTTCTGCTCTTTTGATTTAAATGAATCAACAATCAAAGTTTTCTTTTTCTTACCGCAGAGCGGTAATGGTGTTGTAGAAATTTTTATCGAATGTGTATCCTTTACCGCGGAGCGGTTACGGTATTTAAGAACGAAATATATTGTTTCCCAAGACCTTAACCGCTCCGCGGTATATGGGCAATAACATATTTGGTTTTCTACAATACCATATGCCCTCTGGGCAATTGATATCATCACCTTAATTTGCAATCATTTGTTGAAACCATGAAAGATATATACTTGTTTTCAAGTCTGTAAAAACTATAAGAATAATAGCATATAATTAGCCATGTTGTTATAATGCATCAGTAATACTTTTGTATCTTTAAATCTAAATCGGGCCTATGGGCAGGGGCAAACTCATCTATAATTTATCCTGGATTACTCAATATTCATAATACGCCAATGCGGGATCTCCGGCTTGCTCAATGAAGCGCTTGTGAACAGCGCTGTGCAAAACTATGTTCCTGAGAAGTTCGACTGGTGGTTGTTTTTTTCCGGTATGCTGCTGATATACGCTGGTTTGTTTCGAATGCTATTGCTTTTCGGAATTTTAAAGAAGAATTCATAACGTATATTTTAATAAGAGAGCGTAGTCCGTAGACTACGCTCAGCAAATAATAGATAACCACTAACCTAACCAATTTATCAAATCATCTCAAATGAAAACGGTATCGTAAACCGTTGCTTTACCGGTGTGCCTCCCTGCTTTGCCGGGGTCCACCTGGGAGAAGAGGTAATCACCCGGAGTGTTTCTTCATCAACCGAAGGGTGTAACCTTCTTAAAAACTTTACATCAACCACCTCTCCCTTTTTGCTGACACAGAATTCCAGAATGACTTTGCCAAAGATGCCATTGGCAACGGCCTCCTGGGGATAGGTAATGTTCTTTACCACCCATTTCTGAAATTCCTCCAGCCCGCCGTTCATGAACAGGGCACCCTCCTGCGGACATACCATAGGTTCTTCCCCGGGTTCATCAATTCCGGTTCCGGCATCGGGGATGGGAGCTACCGGGATATCAACGGGTACGGGAGCATTGGTATAAGTTTCACTTAAATCACCGTTATAAACCAAAACCAGATTTGTATCTGCATGCTCCACAACAACAGGCGGCAAATAGACTAACTTGTCCACAATACCGGTCATATCGGGGGGTGGTGGGGGCGGTGGCGGCTCCAAATCATTATTGACTGGAGTATTGGTCAGAATGACCTCAGTTGCTCCTCGAGTTAGCGTCTGTATAGGAGGTTTTCTGATCGCATTGATGAAGGGAATGGCTACGGCAGAAGAAACACCCGAGACTGAGATCAAAAAAGCAAGAATCAGGTACTTTCTGTCTTTCCGGTTCAGTTCATAAGCCCCGTAGGCTTTGTTCCGTCCCTCAAAGACAATGTCTTCAAGGGTTTCGGCTTTGCTTGCAATGAGTTTTGTTTTCATAACACAGCGTTTTAGTTAATCGGATCGGTTGCCTTTCAATGAATAGATGCTGCACTGAAATAAAATCCATAAATTTATCAGGGAAAATATTTTACCAGTATATTTGGATTCCGGCTCATGAGAATTCCATGCTATGATGTTTTTAAAAATCAAGCAAAATAAAGAACCACAGGCAGGTTTATCGGACCTTGCCGATGAATTGCTGGTATCGCGGTATCTTGAATCAAACAACAAAGAACTCATTGCGGTGTTGTTTGAGCGGTATACGCACCTGGTTTATGGTATCTGCCTGAATTATTTGCAGGATCCCGATCATTGCAAGGATGCTGTAATGGAAATTTTCGAAAGCCTCTTTCACAAACTATCCGTGCACCAGGTATCCAATTTTCGTAACTGGCTCTACAGTGTTACCCGGAACCACTGCCTGATGATTATCAGAAAGAACGGTTCAGTAAAAAGGGTACATGACCAGTACAGGGGTGAAAACAGTGAACATGAACCACCCAGTGACCTCACCGGTGAAGATGAACTGCCTTTCACCAAAAGTTTGATCAATTCTGCTGTTGAACAGCTGAGTCACGAGCAGGGTATGTGCATCCGGCTTATGTATATTGATGATAAGAGTTATCGTGACATATCGGAAATCACGGGCTACTCAATGAACGAAGTAAAAAGCCACATTCAGAACGGCAAAAGAAATATAAAGAATTACTTACTGAAACACGATGAAAACCGCAACGCATAATGCCCTGTTCATTCCCGGAGGATGCCTTACCGCCCAGGCTTTCAGAGGCTATCTCAACGGTAGTTTGGGTGCGGCTGAACAGATTCGGGTTAAAGAACACCTGAGGTCATGCAGGATTTGCTCAGACGCATTGGAAGGCTATAAAAGACACCGGAACCACGAATTTCTGCAGGGCGATCTGGAAATGCTGTCAACCCGGATCAGAAAACGTTATGCAGCGCACCATAATAAAAAAAATACTTTCCCGGTAATGATCGTGGTTGTGCTGATTATCTTCCTGATTATTATCCTGATTGCCTATTACATCATCCGGTTTCTACTGATAAACCCCTGATTAATAAATTAGAACAGTCTTTTGTTCTTTCGTTTCGGAGTCTTGTGCTTATTCACTTTCCTCTTTTCAGCTTCCCTAAATCTTTTGTTGGGAGGCATTTCCGATTTTTTTGGCATCATGAGGTTTTTCCGCTCCTCTACATCCTTGGCCGTGCTGCAGGAACCAAGAGAGGGTAGTATGATTACAGCAGCCAGCGTCAATATGATCAACTTGAAGAATTTCATTGTTTTGTGTTTATTCAGGTTTGCCCAATGCCATTTTATACGATGTAAAATTAAGTTTGTTTACTATTTTTAGAGCCAAGAAACAAGAAACAAGAAACAAGAACCAAGAACCGGCGGTAATTGAATTGTAGAATAATTATGGATTAGGCCCTAATTTCCAAGGCTTCAATTATAACGGTCATAAATAGCCCCGGGTTTCAACCCGGGGAAAACGGAAGCCGTTGTATTATTCCGCTGCATGCAATGCCATGCCCGTGGCAGCGCTCTGCATGCAGCGGGTGATAGATAGCCTGATTAACTTCCCCCGGCTGAAGCCGGCGGCAATTGAAAAATGCAATTTTCATGCATCTTCTATTAAACCTCAAACATTTCAAACAATTTCAAACATTGATAAACACCGAACATCGAACACCGATTTACGAACTCCGAAGTTTTGGGAAAACCCCAAACTCCAAATATCCAGCATCCAGCTATACTCCAAACCGTTTCCCCTGCCAGGTGTTCCTTTCCTCCAAAAGCTTCTCAAATTTCACTAAAATCTGATCGTAGCGCGGACCCCAGGGTTTAAGCACCGCATACCGGGGTGGTGTTTCCCCGGCAATACGCTCTACAACAAACCGTGGATTCAGCAGTTCAATATATTCCAGCATGAAATTCAGGTATTCCTCCTCCGAAAACTGTATGAAATCGCCGGGTTTGGCTTGGTACTCCAACTCCATGGCCGTTCCCCTGAACAATTGCAGCTGGTGAAACTTGATGCTGTTTAGCGGTAATGCCGATACTATTTCCGCGCTTTTCAGCATATCATCCCTGGATTCACCGGGCAGTCCGAAAATGAGGTGCCCGCCTACATGGAGCCCCTGATCCGATGTTTTTTTTATGGCTTCCGCGGCCTCTGCGAAAGTGTGACACCGGTTTACACGCTCCAGCGTTCGGTCGTATACCGATTCAATACCATATTCAACCACAACATGACATCTTTCCGAAAGCTCTTTCAGCAATGAAAGCTTCTCATCATCCATGCAATCGGGCCGGGTTCCTATTACCAGGCCCACCACACCTTCAACACCCAAAGCTTCATTAAACAAAGCCGAAAGGTGCTCAACAGGCGCATGCGTATTTGAAAAAGCCTGAAAGTAAGCCAGGTATTTGGTGGCCCGCCTGTATCTGTTTTCATGAAAAGAAATGCCCTCTTTGATCTGCTGGGTTACCGGCTTGTCCGAAATACAGTAAGAAGGATTGAAGGCATCATTCAAACAAAAGGTGCAGCCGCCAATTCCTTTTGTTCCATCTCGATTGGGACATGTGAACCCGGCATCAATGGTCAGTTTCTGAACCCTGCCGCCAAAAAGCTTCCGCATATAATCGGGATAGGAATTGAATCTGCGTTGGTGTTGCCAGGGATAATTCATTTGGTGATTTGGTGATTTGTTGATTTGAAAATTTGATGATGTGCTAATCTGCTGATTTGCTGATTTGATATTTTGGGAAATGTATTGTAACTACAGGTTAAAAGCCAAATGGCAAAAGCTAATAGCCAAGGGCTAAAGGCCAAAAGCCTACACATTGCATTCCACTACCTTCCCCAGTGTTACATACCACAAATAGGCAGCCACCCGATCACTACCCATATCCTTCAACAACTGCCCGTATTCTTTAACCTGTTTTTCATATTCCGGTTCCATGTTGTTTCCGAATTTGTAATCAACCACAACATCAAGCCCGTCTTTCCTCATAACCCGGTCAGGCCTTTTCGTTTTGCCCTTGGGAAGGATGATTTCTGCTTCATTGAGAACTATCCAGTCATCTGTAAACCAGGTGGATGATATAGGGTCTTTTATGGCTTCACCAATCAGGTGTAGGTATTTTTCCTTTTCCGGTGCTGTGATCCTGCCTTGCAGAAACAAACGATCCACTGCAGGTGCTATGTCGTTGATGCTTTTGATTTGCATGAATACCTCATGCAGCATTCTTCCTGTATTCAACGGGCGCGAAGGCTTATCCACTGAAGGATCCATCATGAGCCTGCCCTGAAAGGCAATTTTGATTCGATTTGCTGCCACATGTTCAGGCAAACTGCCATATGTGAGCATTTCTTCAGCCGGATGCACTGAATCAGATTCAAGTTTCTTCAGCTCTCCCAAAGTATAGGTTGCCGCCCCGAGTATGTTGGCGGACAGATCTGAAACATTTTTCAGATTTCCCTTGTCATTGGACTTGCAAAACACATAAAGTGCCTCCCTTGCTCTGGTAAAAGATACATAAAGCAGGTTCAGGTTGTCAATATACTGGCGACAGACTTCGGTATAGTAATCTGCTTCGAAGTAGGTGTTGATCAGCTGACTTGAAAAGGAAACGGGCAGGGTGGGAATCCTGTCGAATGGCTTATGCGCCGATTTGCACCAAAGATAATTGCTTCTGGATGATTTCAGTTCCCAGGTACAATAAGGTATCAGGGTGATCTTAAATTCAAGTCCCTTTGATTTATGCAGGGTCAGTATCCGTATCGCATCCTGTCCCGAGGGGGCGGAAACGGATTTCTCCTTTCCTTTTTCATTCCAGAATTCAATAAACCGGGCCAGATCACCGCCTGATTTTCTTGAAAATTCAATGGCCAGATCACGCAAAGCCTGCAGGTATATATGCTCACCATTGAATTGATTCAGACTGAAAATGCTGACCAGTTTTTCAATAATCTCAATAAGTGAAAACGAATTGTGGGAAAGTACAAGATCACCATATTCCTCAGGCAAATCAGCCAGGAGCTGGTTGGTGTCGGTATAATGGCCGGTTTCCGGGTTGATCCAGGCAACTTCAGGTTCTATCCGTTTCAGATAATTGCTGAGGAACGAACACAGCAGGTAATTATTGGTAATGTCTTCCGGCTTAGCAATGTGTTGCAGCAGGGCCATCATGGTGTTCACCAGGGCGGAATTTCCCAGGCGCATGGCTTCATCTGAAATCACATCGAAGCGGTGCCGTGTGTCGGGATGCTGATTGGCATAGGTCATTAAAAAGTCGGCCAGCATTTTGGCCTCACTGTTTGTGCGGGTGAGAATGGCAATGTCATGCAGCCGGTAGCCTTTATCCTGCACATTACACAATACCTCAACTATTTTCAGGTTCACGGTGTCAACAAAGCTGGCGTCATCAGTTTGACTGATGAACTCCACCTGCACATACCCGCCTGAATGACCCCGGATGCCTGCTGACTGCTCCACACTTTCATATAAACCCGCGATGCTGTTTTTTCTTTCTCCATCAGCGTTTCGATTCGTATTTGCAATCAACTGATTGTATTCTTCCTGAAGTATTTTTGCAGCATTTGAGAAGAAATGGTTGTTGAAGCGAATGATGTTTTCCTTTGATCTCCAGTTCTCTTTCAGTGTAACCGGCTCAATGATTGCCTGAAGAAAGTCCCGGTCAATATGCTTTTCAAGTATTTCCCAACTGCTGTTGCGCCAGCGATAAATCGACTGCTTCGCATCGCCAACAGCAAGATTGTGATAACCCTGCGACAAACTGTTGCTGATCAAAGGTTTGAAATTCATCCATTGCATCATTGACAAATCCTGGAATTCATCAATCATGAAATGGTGGTACCAGCACCCTGCCTTTTCATATATAAAAGGAGTGTCATTATCGTCCATGATTCTGTTCAAAAAAACAGGGGCTTCGGGCAACAGAAAGCTGTTGTTCTCGGTGCACCAGGAATCGGCCATTTTAGAAAGGTCTGAAAGTATTCCCAGTGTATACAGGTTTTTGAGGATTACGGATGCCGTGAAGTATTGTCTGAACTGGTTGCTGTAATATTCGGTCACCTGTAACATCAAGGGCATGAGCTCTTCACCGGCAACCTGGATGATTTCATTTTTTCGTGCAGAAGTGGCCGTGTACCACTTATCAATATTTGTAGCGGCACTTAAAGCAGTCTGAGTAGGTTCCCTGAAGGTACCGGTTGCCAGTTTCACCAGAAAACCGGCAGGACCACTGCCTTTTCTGCTGAAGTCATCTACTGTAAGGCCACTTGCATCAATAACTGCCGAAGCTCTTTTTCCGAATTCCCGGAAAGTTTTCTCCGTTTCCCTGCAGATTGCATGAAGTTCTGCCATAAATTCCTGCAGTTTCCGGCGCTCCGAGAACAATTCAAGTACTTTGTCATCAATGCTTTTGAACTTTTCATTGAAGATTTCCTTACCCAGATTCCGGATGCTTTTTTCAAAATTCCAGTTATCTCCGTTTTCAATCAGGGATTCGGCAAACCGCGTAAGCCAGTTCAGGAGTTCCTGGTCAGTTTCGGCTTTTAAAAGCAGTCTTTTGAAGGCTTCATCAAGCAGTAATTCTGTGTCAAGTTCGATGGAATAACCACCCTGTATGCCCAGCTCACGTGTGAAATTGCGGATTATCCGCTGAAAAAATGTGTCAATGGTGCTTACCGAAAAGTGCGAATAATTGTGCAGCAGCTTTTTCAGAATTACTGTAGCCCTGCTGCGAACCTGCTTTTCCGAAAGCTTGCAGGAATCCATTAAGCCACTTAACTGGCCCGAAGGCTGATTTGCAGATAAGGCATATAGTTCCCCGATAATCCGGCTTTTCATTTCTTCAGTTGCCTTATTGGTAAAGGTAACTGCCAGAATATGTTTATAATTTTCCGTATCGGCAAAGAGCAGTTGCAGGTATTCTCGGGTCAGGTTAAAAGTCTTACCCGAACCTGCTGATGCCCTGATGACTTTAAATTTCGGCATGCGCTGAATTGAAAAATGCAAATTACCATAATTTATTTAAAAGGCACTGCCAATAAATTTTTTAATTAGAAATTGGTGGTGTTGATTTTTTTTCTACTTTCGTTTCCAAAATTTACTTATTGTATATTTTACAATAAATGCTGAAGCCAATAATTCCAAATATGTCGGTTGATTGTGTCATCTTCGGATTCGATACGATAAACCTGAACGTTTTATTGGTTGAAAGAACACTGTATAACGGTGAAGAAAACAATCCTGTGTTTTCAGATTATACCCTTACCGGAAATCACATCAAGCAAGGCGAGAACCCGGATGAAGCTGCAGTAAGGATTCTAACTGACCTCATTGGAAAAAACGACATTTACCTGGAACAGTTTCACACTTTTGGTGGTGCCGACCGCTTAACCCATACCAAAGACCAGCAATGGATCAAAAGCCTGGGTACCGACATCGCCCAGCAGGTTTTTACCGTGTGTTATTATTCACTTATCGACTGTACCGCGGTTCATATCAACGATCACAATTCCCGAACCGTGCGCTGGTTTCCGGTAAACCAGTTGCCCGAACTGGGATATGATCATCTTTCCATACTCAATAAAGCTTTGGAACAACTTCAGGTGAAGTTGAGGCAGGAGCCGATAGGCTTTGAACTGCTGTCGGGCAAGTTCACCCTTACCGATGTACAGCGGCTTTACGAAGCAATACTGGGTACTACGCTCGATACCAGGAATTTCAGGAAGAAGCTTGCTCAGATGAAGTTCATTGTACCGCTGCATGAAAAACAAAAGGAAGTGCGGCATAAACCGGCACAGTTATTTACTTTCAGCAGGGAAATTTTCGAGAAAACAAAAAAGAAAATGTCAATTTCATAAACGATACGAATCCTAACTATAAAAATGAACCATTATGAATCTCCACTACATTGATTTGGGTATCATTATTCTGTACCTGATATCTACTATTTTTATCGGATATTGGGTATCTAAAAGGGCCTCAAAAAACATCCAGTCGTATTTTCTGGGAGGTAACAGTCTTCCCTGGTATTTTCTGGGTGTATCCAATGCTTCCGGTATGTTTGATATTGCCGGTACCATGCTGCTGGTATACTGGTTGTCGGTTTACGGAATGAAAAGTGTTTGGATTCCCTGGGTATGGCCTGTGTTTAACCAGATTTTCCTGATGGTTTACCTGTCTCCCTGGTTAAGAAGATCGAATGTGATGACGGGTGCCGAATGGATCAAAACCAGGTTTGGGAACGGACTTGGGGCAAATTTATCGCATATAGTGGTGGTGATCTTTGCCCTGGTCAGTGTAATCGGGTTCCTTTCATACGGATTTAAGGGAATCGGCAAATTCACCTCGGCTTTTCTTCCTCCGCTGATTACCAGCGTTGAAACGCTTGCCAAACACCCGCAGATCAATGAGAATCTCTATGCACTCATTCTCATGGCCATTACTACGTTTTATGTGGTAAAAGGCGGTATGTTCAGCGTGGTAATTACCGAAGTAATTCAATATGGCATTCTTACCATTTCTGCTGTTGCCATTGGTATTATTGCCATTACCCAGATCTCTCCTGAAACCCTGACTGCAGTTCTTCCCGACGGCTGGAAAGAAATAGGCTTTGGAGCCAGGCTGGGGCTCGATTGGAGCAACCTGGGGGCAACTGCTTCTCCCAAATTACAGGCTTTTAATGAATGGATTGCAAAAGACGGCTATGAAATGTTCGGATTATTTTTTGTAATGGTGCTGTTCAAAGGTATATTCATTTCAGCCGCTGGTCCGGCTCCCAACTACGATATGCAGCGTGTTTTATCAACCCGTACACCCAGCGAAGCAGCTAAGATGAGCTCTCTGGTGAGCGTGGTGCTGAACCCTTCACGGTATTTCATGGTGGCTGGTTTGGCCATATTGGCGCTGGTGCACTTCGACAGTTTGTATACGGCTTCCCTTACAGAACCTGACTTTGAAAGTATTCTGCCCCAGGTGCTCGCTACCTACGTCCCTGTTGGTTTGCTCGGATTCCTGATGGCCGGTTTGCTGGCAGCCTTCATGAGCAATTTTGCAGCTACTGTGAATGCGGCCCCTGCCTATATTGTGAATGATATTTACAAACGCTTTATCAACCCCAATGCCAGTGATAAGAAATATGTCAAATTAAGCTATATCGCTTCTCTCGGAATTGTTGTTATTGGCGTGTTCATTGGCTTTATGATCACTTCCATCAACAGCGTGGTATTGTGGATCACTTCGGCACTTTGGGGTGGTTACACTGCTGCTAACGTACTGAAATGGTACTGGTGGCGTTTCAATGGTTTCGGTTATTTCTGGGGTATGGTTTCAGGTCTGGCAGCTTCATTGATTATGCCTTTCTTCAGCAACACAGGCCTCAGCTTGTTCCCGATTGAGAACAATTTCAACCTGAATGCTTTCCCCATAATCTTCCTGATTTCCATAGTTGGTTGTATCGCAGGTACTTTGCTTACCAAGCCTGAAAGTGATGAAACGCTGAAAAAATTCTATAAACAGGTAAGACCCTGGGGTTTCTGGAAACCGGTTCACAAAATGATTCTGGCTGAAGACCCCACTTTTGTAGCCAACAAAGATTTCAAACGGGACATGTTTAACGTGGTTGTAGGTATCATCTGGCAAACATCACTGGTGGCATTCCCCGTATTCCTGGTAATCAGGGAATGGAAAGCCTTCTTCGTTGCCATTTCAATTATTGCTGTAACCAGTGTAATCCTGAAATTCAGCTGGTGGAACCGACTCAAAGACTAATTCCTTAATATTATACTATATGAAATTTGGTTATTTTGATGATAAGAACAGGGAGTATGTGATTACAACCCCGCAAACTCCTTACCCGTGGATCAACTACCTGGGGAACGGTGATTTCTTTACAATCATTTCGAATACTTCGGGAGGCTACAGCTTTTACCGTGATGCCCGCCTGCGCCGCATTACCCGGTACCGTTATAACAACATCCCCCTGGATTCCAACGGTAAGTATTTCTACATCAGGGATGGAGAAACTTTGTGGTCTCCATCCTGGAAGCCGGCCAAAACCGAGTTGGATAAGTATGAATGCCGGCATGGACTGGGGTATACCCGGTTCCTGGGTGAAAAGAACAAATGCCGGGCTGAAGTTACCTGCTTTGTTCCTGATGAGGCCCATGCTGAAATTCAGTTGATGAAGATTGAAAACCTTTCCGACAAGCCCAAAACGCTCAAGATCCATTCTTTTGTGGAGTGGTGCCTCTGGAATGCCCAGGAAGACAATACAAACTTCCAGCGGAATTTCTCTACCGGGCAGGTTGAAATTGAAGGAAGCACACTCTATCACAAAACCGAATTCAGAGAGCGCCGGAATCATTATGCTTTTTATCATGCAAACACCGATATTAAAGGTTTTGACACCGACCGTGAAACGTTCCTCGGTTTGTATAACGGCCTGGAAGCTCCCAATGCAGTTGTTAACCAAACTGCCTATAATTCCGAAGCTCATGGCTGGAGCCCCATTGCCTCACATTTCATTGAAATCTCCCTGAAACCCGGAGAACAGAAGGAAATTGTTTTTGTGTTGGGCTACGTGGAAGTGCCTGATAAAGACAAGTTCATTTCAAACCAGGTGATCAACAAGGCTCCTGCCAAAAGCATCATTTCCCGGTTTGATACCCCTGAAAAAGCGCATGCTTCTCTACAACGGGTGATATCCAAGTGGAAGGATCTGATCTCGGGTTACCAGGCCGTTACTCCTGATGAGAAATTCAACAGGGTGGTGAACATCTGGAACCAGTACCAATGTGTTATTACCTATTTTTTCTCACGGAGCGCCTCTTATTTCGAGTCGGGTATCGGACGGGGAATGGGATTCCGCGATTCAAACCAGG
>CAYTNC010000031.1:0-1878 GCA_964438935.1 uncultured Bacteroidales bacterium | reverse complement strand
TCTTATTTCGAGTCGGGTATCGGACGGGGAATGGGATTCCGCGATTCAAACCAGGATTTGCTCGGGTTTGTACACATCATGCCGCACCTGGCCAAGCAGCGAATCATTGATATTGCATCTACTCAGTTTGAGGATGGCGGTGCCTACCACCAGTATCAACCTCTTACCAAACGAGGCAACAGCGATATCGGCGGTAATTTCAACGATGACCCGTTGTGGTTGATCGCAGCTGTTTCTGCTTATATCAAAGAAACCGGCGACCTGAGTATCCTCGACGAATCAGTTCCTTTTGATAACAATGAGAACAATAAGGCAAGCCTGTTTGAACATTTGAAACGTTCGTTTGACCATGTGATTAACAACATGGGTCCCCATAAACTGCCGCTGATTGGCAGGGCAGATTGGAACGACTGCCTCAACCTGAACTGTTTTTCGAATAATCCCGATGAATCATTCCAGATCACGGAAAACAAAAGTGGCGGAGTTGCTGAATCGGTATTTATAGCCGGCATGTTTGTTAAGTATGGGAAAGAATACGCAGAAATATGCCGGATGCTTAAAAGGCAGGACGAAGCCGGCCGCGCTGAAAAGCATGTGGCTGAAATGACCCAGGCTGTTGACAAACACGGCTGGGATGGGGAATGGTTCCTGCGTGCTTATGATTTCTTCGGAAATAAAGTGGGAAGCAAAAGCTGCGAAGAAGGTAAGATATTCATTGAACCCCAGGGCTTCTGCATTATGGCGGGGATCGGACTGGAAGACGGCAGGGCTGCTAAAACACTGGAATCGGTTAACAAACACCTCGCCTGCGAACACGGTATCGTATTGAACAACCCGGCCTTCACCAAGTACTATATTGAACTGGGAGAAATTTCAAGCTACCCCCAGGGATATAAAGAAAATGCAGGCGTATTCTGTCACAACAATCCCTGGGTGATCATTGCCGAAACACTTAATGGCAACGGCGACAGGGCCTTTGACTATTTCACCCGCATTTCTCCGGCACACACCGAGGATAAAGGGGAACTGCACAAAACAGAACCTTATGTGTTTGCCCAGATGATTGCAGGTAAGGATGCATTCAAACCAGGCGAAGCCAAAAACTCATGGCTCACCGGTGCTGCTGCCTGGACCTTTGTGGCAGCCAGTCAGCATATCCTGGGTGTGCGTCCGGGCTTTGACGGCCTGATTGTTGACCCTTGCATCCCCAGGCAATGGAAGGAACTTTCTGTTACCCGGAAGTACAGAAATGCACTTTACAACATCAAGATCTCCAATCCGAACGAAAAATCCCGTGGTGTAACAGAAATGAAAGTTGACGGTGTAGCTGTTAAGGGTAACGTTTTGCCTGTATTCAGCGATAATAAAGAACACCTGGTGGAAGTAATTCTCTGATTTTGATTTTGTTTGAACCGACTTCGTGTTGGTTACAGACGGCTTACCATCAGTTTGTTTAAATTTCGCAGCGACATATTGTTTGTGATAAAGGCAACCCGGTTATGAATGATACCATTCGTAATTCGGGTTGCTTTTTTATGGAGCACTTTTATTTGTGGTCTGTATCGTTTGAGAGCAATCAAAAAAAAACCCCGACTCAATAGAATCGGGGCATGAGAATTATAATAAGTAGTTAGGGGTGTACAAAGATAATAGAATTTTTGAATTGCCAAACATGATTCATCTGATGCCGGCTTTTTTACCCCAAACGGCATAGTATAACAAGTAAAGATAAATTGGAACCGTTATCCACAGCGCCGATTGGAAGCCGATTTTAATGGATAATGCCACATATAGCGGAGGCAGTAATGCGCCACCTATGATTCCCATAATTAACAGTGCCGATACAATTTTTGTGTATTTGTGAATACCGTTCAGCGC
>CAYTNC010000030.1:0-24628 GCA_964438935.1 uncultured Bacteroidales bacterium | reverse complement strand
ATACTTTAAGGATCAGATGAACTGTCCAGAAACCATCCCACCAGCTGATGTGGTTGGCAATTACAAGAACGGGTTTATGCTGATCCAGAAATTGCCCCATCACATGCACTTTGTGGAAATTTCTTCTGATTATCCAGGCAACATATAGTTTAAAGAAATTATGTACGATCGGATTATGCCTGGCTTTAATCATGGTTTTGTTGCATTAAACACGATCAGCAATATCAGAAAGAAAAAAACCTGCATCAATACAATAAGAAATGCCAGAGAATTGGTTGTCTTTACCTTAGTTACATTCAGTAAACCCTGGAATAAAACGGTGATCAGGAACCAGGCAAGATAGTTTTGCAACGGTACAATCGTGTTTTCCCATTGCCACATGCCCAGGGCAGGGGCAATTCTTTCAAGAACCAAATCATAAAGCAATATGAGAAAAGAGGTGATGAGGATCTTGCTCCACACATTCAGTCTCATCTTTTCGGTAAAAGAATTACCCGCATACATCAGCATCAACCAATTGAGGCCAATCAACAGGGGCGTGTTAATTATTTTAATGCCCAGTGCATCACCATATTCATAATGACCAAAAATCAGGCCTGTATTCACCCCGATTACCTCAATAAAATAACCGAAAACAGCTATGGTTGCAAAAACCAGGATGGTTTTGGCATCAAATGCCGGTTGGTGAAGGAGCAGTATGGCAACCAGGCTAAGCAAAACAGCCACCGGAACAAGTTTAATGAAAAGCGGTTGCGACATAGGTAACGTCATTCCAATGATTCCTACCACATAAAAAATAGCAAAAAAGGCAATCACAAAGCGCTTGTGTATTGACAAATAGTTGGTAATATAACTCCCTTGTATTCCCATAGCAGTAACTTAGTCTCTAAAATACGATATCTTTTGAAGCTTATCGATGATTAATAAATTCATCAACATCAGGCTGAAGGCATAACCAACATCCTCAACAGGAATTGTAAATATCCGCAATCCCAGTATGGCCCGATCGCTGTACCAAACTACCTCACCCGGTATGAATGTGCCGGTTAGTATGCCATTTACAATAAAAAATGGGATTAAAATGAACAGAAAGGAGAACACATATCTGTTCAATAATCCCGATTTGTTGAAAAGGGCAATGAGCAGAACCACAATGAGCAGACTGAAATTAAAAACCGTATAGGCTTTTTCATAATTCAAAGCCACCACGGTTAGTAAAAACAGGATCAATAATGTTGAGAAAATTCTGATGAACCTGTTTCCGGTTACCAGTTTTGGGAAATAATGAACCACCACATAATGAATGAAAACGGAAGCATAAGGAACTACGATGAAAAAGAGCCATTCCTCAAGAGGCAGGCCTAAAATCAGGATGCCTGAATGATAGTCGGGATTAAACCCCCATATGCCCTGCCGGGCAAAAATAACATCAGCAGCCAGATAGATTGAGCCGGCAATGATCATGGAAGGGAACAGGGCTTTCCACTTCTTATAGAACTGCACCCTTTTGTCAAAACTCAACAGGAAGGGGAAAAATGCAGAGCAAACTAAAATTGTAAGATATAGTGACATCATCATTTATTTAAAAGCATACTTAAAACAGGATAATTCAAGGCCGGCCGGTTAAACTTCATTCCTGCAATTCATAATGTGTGTATTTACTTTCTGGTAGATTTCTTTAAACCAGTAAGTATACAGGTCAGGTTTGTCAATTATGCTCTGGTGGAGCTTATCAAATGAAATCTTCAGCCACGATTCCACTTCATCGGTATTAATTACCGGAGGATTATCGGAAATTCCAAAAAAGACATGGTCAAGTTCATATTCAGTAAGCCCGCTTCCCATTTTTTCTTTATAAATAAAAGTGAAAAGTTTCTTCAGGCTGCACTGAATGCCCATTTCTTCCATGAGCCGCCGGTTTACCGATTCCTCTTCAGATTCACCCGGCAGCGGATGGGTGCAACAGGTGTTGGTCCACAGACCTTTTGAGTGGTATTTGTGGTGCGCCCGTTTCTGTATTATCCATTCGCCCCTGGAATCAATAATGAATACCGACACTGCCCGATGGAGCATGGCTTTTCGGTGCGCCTCCAGCTTTTCCATGAGACCAGTTTGATTGTCATGCTCATCTACCAAAACAACGAGTGTTTCCATCTTCAAGCCTAAATATGTAAATTAAATCAATCCTAATTTAGCCGCCAGGTAGGCTTTGTTCAGCAACAGGTATTTTTTGAAATTAGGTATCCTGATTCTTTTATGAACCAACTCACTAAAGGGAGTCTTGCGAATCTTATGCAACAGACTCAAATAGTAATAATAGGCAATAAGCACAGGTATTTTGGCATCTTTAGGCAATTTTCTTATTCCCAGTAAAGAGGCTGAAAAATCAGCTTCAATATCTTTTATGATCAGATCCTTGGCTTCCTGGTTCAATGTAATACCTTCCAATTCAGGAAAATAGTTTCTGCCCAGATCCTGTGTGTCAGCTTTCAGATCCCGTAAAAAGTTCACTTTCTGAAATGCTGAGCCCAGCATCATTGCAGGATGTTTCAATTCTTCAAAAAGCGCTTTGTTGCCCCTTACAAATACATACAAACACATTAATCCCACTGCTTCTGCTGAGCCATAGATGTATTCCTTAATTTCAGATTTGTTATAGGAACCTTGTTTAACCAGATCAACTTTCATGCTTTTCAGAAAAGCCTGGATCAATTCATCAGGTATATTGTATTTTTTTACCGTATGCTGGAATGAGTGCAAAACAGGGTTCAAACTAATGCCATCCTGATAGGCTTTGTAATAATTATTTTCAAAGTCGGTTAATAATTTTGCCTTATCATATTCATGAAAAGTATCTACAATTTCGTCGGCAAATCTTACAAATGCATAGATGCTGTGGATCGATTTTCGTGCTTCCGGATTCAAAAAACTTACGGCAATGGAAAACGATGTACTGTAACTACGGGTTACAATTTTGCTAATGTTGTATGAAACATCGTTATAGAGTCGGATCATAATAAATGATTTTGCTGCAAACCCTTATATGTTTAATGACGATAAAGATAAAATTTTGTTTGAATATAATAAGTTTACCGGATTTGTAATTGCCTTTTAGGGGTGCTTTTTTTGAAAAGTCAACCCATACTTTGTTTCTGTTATGAGCGCAAACAGGGTCATTGTTGCAATGGAGGGTAAAACAGTCGCCTCACTGTTATTGGTTTTACTCATCTTCCTTTTTTTTCAGATACCTGTCAATAATATAATGCATCAGGTAAATTAAGGGCGTGAGCATGATTGCAAGGGATACTTTATAAATGTACTGCAAAAGGCCCACCTGAAACACTTGTTGTAAGGACCAGTTACCCAGCCAGTAAAAAGCTACTGTTAATATCAGAAAGCTGTCGATTAATTGCGAAATTACTGTTGATCCCGTAGCGCGCAACCACAGATAGCGGTGGCTTGTCAGCTTTTTCAACCAGGAAAAGGTATAGGCATCCACCAGCTGGCTGACCAGAAATGCGGCAAGCGATCCCGCTATGATGTTAATGCCCTGCCTGAAAACAGTGTTATAGGCAAAATTGATGTCAAAATCGTTACTTCCGCTCATTGTCCTGTTATTATCCATCCAGAAATCCGCTGCCGGCAATTTATTGGCCACGATCAGAAATATTGACGAATAGGCAATTAATGCCGCGGTAATAAAACTGATTTTTCTGACTCCTGCTCTGCCAAAATATTCATTGAGGATATCCGAGGTAATAAAAACCAATGGCCATATCACCACGCCAATGCTCATATCCAGGGATAAGAACTCCTTTCCGTTAACAGACGTTCCGTGAAATAGGCTTTCAAGTATTTTCCCAAAACTGAATATCTTCACGCCGGTAAGCTCTGCCAACAATGCATTGCCAATAAAAAATGCGGACAGTAGCAGGTACAAATTGGCTTTCTTATTTTGCATAAATGAATGTGTAATGGTTATTTAACAAAGAGAGCATACAACAAAGAGCAAACGATACTTTTCAAAACACATTTGCACAAATAAATGGCATCAATTGGATAACAACAACGGCTGATTATGTGTTTAGATAAATATCGGAATTTTTATTTACCTTGGAATAGACATATTTGATTTATCCTCGCTTACAAGCAAGTTTGCTTAAGAGCCGGAAAGGTCATATTACAGATGAAACCCATGGCTATGAAACTTAGAAAAGTTGTGGAAGCAGCCCTTGAGACCAGTCGCTTTGCTGTTTTGGCTACCGAGGGAGCTGGTCAGCCGCATGCCAGTTTGATTGCGATTTCACCGTTTGCCGGTTACCGGCAATTGATCTTCGCAACTTATCGCGATACCCGTAAGTATAGTAACCTGGCGCTTAACCGAAAGGTGGCAGTTCTATTTGAAGCAGAAAACTCAGAAAAATCAGGCCTGCAGCGAAGTCATGTGGTTACAGCGTTTGGTAATGCAAAAGAGGTTTTGCTGAAAGATCGTGATTGGGCTCTCAATGCACATTTAAAAAGACATCCCGATTTAGAGTCCTTTTTAAGTTCAGAGGACTGTGCACTTGTTGTGGTTGCGGTTGAGTCATACCAGATAGTGCAAGGTATTGATAACGTCAGTTGGTGGCCCATAGACAAGTTGGATGCAACCTGAATGGGCAGTCACAGTATTGAAGTTCGCAGTGCATCAGATTGCTACATCCAGACTATTGAGATTGTGGGGCAGGTTATGCTCATATAATGTTCTGCTATTCCATGGGTTGATTTATAGGGGGATGATCAGGAATATTGCAGGGATTTAGTGATAACCTATTTTGCAAGAATGCAATGGTCTGTTTGTTCAAGACCTTTCTGCAAAACTATTATCCAGTGAATATTTACCTCCGCCTGTAATTAACAGGAAAGAGAAGACCACCAGATACAGAACCGCCATTTCTTTATTTGAGAATGGATCTGCAGCATGAACATAAAATGCGGCCGTTACCATTGTAACAATAAGGGGAATGGCTGCTAAACGTGTTCCGAACCCAACAAGAATCAGTATGGAACAGAATACTTCCGCAAAAACAGCAAGCGCAAGCGAAAGAATCTGGCTCATCCCAAACACACTGGCAAATACGATGGGCTCGTCTGAAAAGAACCTGGCTAGTTTTGGCAGCCCATGGTTAAGCATGAGTAAGCCAATTGCTATCCTAAGAAACAATATGGCAGCATCGGTATTGCCTTTTTGTAGTAATTGGTTAAATAGATTTTTCATATTACAGCATTTAAAAGTTAAATTAGCGGTAAGGTGAAAGAAAATGAGGAACCCTTGTTGATCTCGCTTTCAATGTAAAGCACTCCCTTGTTCATTTTAATAAACTCAGCGCATAAGTTCAAACCTAGGCCTGTGCCGGTTTCATTATCAGTTCCGGGTGTAGAATGGTTTTTATCTATTTCAAGTAATGAAGTTACTTTTTCCGCTGGCATGCCCACACCGGTATCATTCACGAATATTCTCAGAAAGTTTCCCTCCTTTTTGGTAATAAGGGTAACCCTTCCTGATTTCTGAGTAAACTTAATGGCATTGGATAATAAGTTCCTCACAATGGTCATTACCATGTCTCTGTCGGCAATTACCTGAGATGAAAAATATTCTTTTCTGACTTCTATATTCTTGATTTTTGCCTGACTTGAATTGAACAAGCAACATTCATTGAGTAATTCAACGATATCAAATGCTATCGGATTCCACGACATCGTATTGGTTTGGGTTCTCGACCATGATAATAAATCTTCCAGCAATCGGAAGGTTTCTTCTGATGTCTCGTAAACGGTGCTGATTATTTTCTTTTTCTCTTCAACATCTAAATTAGCATGATTGTTCATAAGATATTCCGTGTATCCCAGCAGAACAGTAAATGGGTTCTTCAGATCATGCGCCAATATGGAGAAAAACCGGTTTTTTGTCGCAATTTGCTTTTCGAGTTCCGTGTTGTACATTTTGATTTTTTCTTCACTGATCTTTAAATCATGAAAGAAAGTTTCAATGGGCTTTTTAAATCCACTTTGCACATTTGCTTTATATAGCAAGTAAAAGGACAGGATTTTGAAAAGATGTCCTGTTTTGTTTAAAAAGTCGTAATTCCCGTAATAAAGCGTAAAACAAAATTCACTGATGATGGCAAACAGGATGGACCATAAAATAAGATGCTGTATCTCTTTTTCAAAGTGGATCCTGTTACGGGTGAGTGCTATGAGTGCAGCAAATAGTATTGCCATGATAACATATTCGCTGTAAATTTTGAACGAGGTTTGGCCGATGCCATCGATATAACAGGTGGGGAAAATTTCGAATACCAGTATGGATAAAATGATGGCCAGGGTAATCAGGCTGTATATCACAACCAGCAAGTATACCCGAATGGAATCCTTTTTAGCTACAAATAAAAAGCCAATCAGAATAATAAGACTTTCGAAAAACCGGGTTGCAATCCAAAACTGATTCGCATAGTAAATGGGGGAAGGAATGATGTTCATTCCTTTAAATGTGATGGTGTGCAGTAAGTCGAGAATACCTATAAACAAGCCTCCAATACCCAGAAATAGCAAATAGCCGCTGCCAAGATACTTCTTTGCGTTCCAGGTAATTGTAAAAAGTGTAAAAAGGATACAGATCGAAAAGAATTCGGCGAGGATATGGAATAACAGATAATTATCAACAATCAGATCAAATATCAATACAAGCGCTGTTATCAGTAAGATAGTAAGTAGTGTTGTGCGTTTCATCATCAATATAATATTGATCGGCAAACCATGGATGACCTACCTTAAAGTTAAACATTTTCATGGGGTTTATTTTATTTTTGGAAAAAGGACGAACAAGAATCCATGTCGGTTGTTGAATATTGAAACCGATTTATTAAACAACAATGAAGCATCCTGACTGCTATATCAACATACTTAAAATGAAAAAGGCATTGACAGCCTTACTCCTGATACTTTTTACATACCTGTCTTTTGGGCAAACAGGTATTATCAAAGGCCGTGTTTACAATGCATCCGGCAATCAGCCTTTAGCCTTTGCCAACGTTGTAATTTCAGGCACCAATACCTATGCCCTGAGCGATACCGCTGGTTACTATGAAATCAGTGGGGTGAATCCGGGGTATTACCGTTTATCAGCACTTGCCGTGGGTTTTGAAAATGCTGAAAGCCAGGAATTTCATGTTACCAATGCCCGGGTAACCTACGTGGATATTACCATGCTTGAAAAGCCTACTGAACTTGACCAGGTGGTGGTGAAAGCCACTGCTTTCAAGCGTGCCGAGGAAAGCCCTGTTTCCCTGAAATCAATTGGCATTGCTGAAATTGAAAGAAGTCCGGGGGCAAACCGCGATATATCCAAGGTGATACAGGCGTTGCCGGGGGTGGCTTCGGGACTGTCGTACCGGAACGATTTGATTGTGCGTGGTGGAGGGCCCTCGGAAAACCGTTTTCTGGTTGATGGCATTGAAATTCCCAACCTCAACCATTTTGGAACACAAGGTGCCAGCGGCGGATCGGTGGGTATCATCAACAGTGATTTTTTGCGTGAGGCCGACCTTTTTACAGGGGCCTTCCCGGCAAACCGCGGCAACGTATTGAGCTCGGTTCTGGAAATGAAACTCATTGACGGCAATCCCGATAAAATGGTATACCGTGCAGCCCTGGGTGCCAGTGAAGTGGCTGCCAGTGCTTCCGGACCAGTAGGTGAAAAAACCACCTTGTTGATTTCGGCGAGGCGTTCCTACCTCCAACTGTTGTTCAATGCACTGGGCCTCCCTTTCCTGCCCACCTTCAACGATTACACGGTTAAAGTAAAAACCCGCTTCAACCTCAAAAACGAATTGACCTTGCTGAGTATCGGATCTTTGGATAAAAGTGTGCTGAATACCACGCTCAAAAATCCTGACGAAGAACAACAATACCTGCTGAGCTACCTGCCCGAGTACGATCAGTGGACATATGCCATTGGCGGTGTATACAGGCATTACAGGGATCGTTCCTACGATACCTGGGTACTCAGTCGCAATATGCTGCACAACGAGTCGAGAAAATACGAAAATAACGACGAGGATGGCAATCTCACCCTGAACTATGTATCACGCGAAATAGAAAACAAAGTAAGGTATGAAAACAATGCGCGGCTCAATGAAGTCAAAATCATCAGCGGTGCCGGGGCGGAGTTTGCCAAGTATACCAACAACACCTTTCAGCGTGTATTCATCCCGCGCGCTGGTGACACCCTTACCTCGATAGATTATAACTCTTACCTTGATTTTTTCAAGTATAACGCTTTTGTTCAGGTTAGTAAAAGTTTCTTTACGGATAAGCTGACGCTGTCAGCCGGAATACGGACTGATGGAGCATCCTACTCAAAAGAGACAAGCAATCTGCTGCGCCAGGTTTCACCGCGGGCTTCCTTTTCTTATGCACTCAGCAGCAAGCTGTCGCTTAATGCCAATATGGGCAGGTATTTTCAATTGCCCTCATACACCACGCTTGGATACCGCAATCTGGCAGGCGATCTGGTTAACAAAGCCAACGGCATCAGGTACATCCGGTCAGATCACCTGGTTGCCGGTGTTGAATTCCGCCGCAACACCAATGCCCGGCTGAGTGTTGAGGGATTTGTCAAGTGGTACGACTATTATCCTTTCTCGGTTAACGATTCGGTATCCATTGCCAGCAAAGGAGCCAACTATGGCACCTATGGCGATGAGCCGGCTACACCCACTTCTTCGGGAAGGGCTTATGGGGCTGAATTGTATTACCGCGATAAGGTTTTCGATTTGATCAATGTGATTCTTTCCTACACACTGGTTCGTTCGGAATTTGAGGATAAGAACGGGCGTTTGATACCCTCGGCCTGGGACAACCGGCACATCCTGAATCTTTCGGCCGCGGCTGGTTTAAAAAGGAATTGGAATGTGGGAATGAGATGGCGTTTTGTTGGCGGAGCGCCATATACTCCTTATGATTACAACCGGTCGTCACTTATTGAAGCCTGGGATGCCCGGGGACAGGGGTATCTTGATTTTTCCCTGTACAATACAGAGCGATTCAACAATTTCCATCAGCTCGACATAAGGATTGACAAGGAATATTTTTTCAAAAAATGGTCGCTTGACGTATACGTGGATGTTCAGAATGTATATAATTTCCAGTCAAAAGAAACGGGCATACTTTTGCAACAGCGCGATACTAATGGCAACCCGTTAATTGATCCTGAAGACCCTACTCGTTATGCACTCAAATCAATCACAACAAAATCGGGCACCGTATTGCCTACCCTTGGTATCGTAGTGGAATTCTGATATTGCCTATGTAACCGGAGGATGTTATCTTCTCCGGAACGACAATAGGAAGGTTAACAAAATACAAATCATTAGCACCAGGAAGCTCACTCTCAGGTTCTTCCATTCGGCTACAAATCCGAGTAACACGGGGCCCGTAAGAAATCCGATATTCGCTGTGGCTGAAATAAACGATACTCCGTCAGCTGTTCTGATGCCCTTAATGCGTGAAACCAGCCGGTAAACTTCAGGAACAACAACTGAAAAGCCAATTCCTATAATAAAAAAACCCGTAAATGTGGTTGCCGGCAGGGCCAGCAAAACAAGTACAAAGCCTATGAGGCTGGTTCCGATGGCCATCCGCAGCAGTTTCCACGATCCGAGCCGGTGGCTCAATGCGTCTCCGGTAAAACGTCCGAGCATCATGCCCACTGAGAACAAGGCATAACCAAGTCCCAGAAAATGACCTTTCACCAACACTATTTTTTTCAAATAAAGCGCACTCCAGTCGGCAATAGCACCTTCGGAAATCATCAGGATCAGGCTGATTGAAACAATGGCAAGCAAGGGTTTGATGGGAAATTTTCCGCGTTTTGTTTTTTCTACATGCTCACTGCGAATGTGAAAATACTCCTTCTTCAGCCACAATTGCAATCCGATCAGAATGGAAACCAGCACGGTGATGTGTACCAGGGGCATCTTCAGCAACCCTGCGATAAAACTGCCGGTAGCTGAGCCGATGAAACCGCCGATGCTCCAAAAACCATGACTGCCTGTCATGATGTTTCTGCCTTCACGTTTTTCAATGGTGGCGGTAAGTGAATTCAGTGAAATAACAAATACAGAGCTTGTCAGTCCGAAGCAATAAAGCGCAACACAGAGTGTTACATAGGTTGGCGCCAGGAACATGCCATACAGGGCCAGTGCATATAAAACAAAACCAATAAAGGCCTGTCGGCCAACCCCCAGCCGGTCCACCAGCCAGTTGCTCAAGGGCAGCATGGTCAATGACCCCAGTGAAGTGAAGAAAAGAGCACCTCCGATTTTACCTTCGGTGATGCTGAGCTTATCTGCTATAAAGGGGATATAAGTAACCCAGGTGCTGAATACCAGGCTGAAACAGGAGTACAAAAAAGCAGGGGCAAAGTATTTGCGTTGTTGAAAGAATATTTTAACCGACAGCATGACCTCAAAAAATGAGATGCAAAACTACTATCTTTTTGCAGCAGATGATAAAAATAATACTATCCATCAGGCTCCATTTTGTAAATGGTATTCTTCTACTTATTTTCAACTGATTATCCAAATTCATTTCTTTTTTATTCCGAACTTTGCATGATGAAACAGATCAGATTTCATTATTTTCTGGGTGTCATGCTTATGTTGGTTACCTGCTCGAAAAATGAAATCATTGATAGCCCAAGGTTTGATGTAAGCATAGAATCAGATTCTGTTGTTTTCGCTGTAATTGGCGATTACGGTCTTTCCGGTGCGCCTGAGAAGCAAGTGGCTGATATGGTGAAAAGCTGGAATCCCGATTTTATAATTACTGCAGGCGACAATAACTACACCAAGGGATCGTGGACTACCCTGATTGAAAACATCACTCAGTATTATGGTGATTACATTTACAATTTTGATGCCCCATTGAAATTCCAGTACCAGGGTAAAGCATTTGAAGACCAGGTTAATCGTTTTTTTCCGACACCAGGAAATCACGATGACAATAACCTGATTGGGCTAAAGCCTTATTTCAGCTTCTTTACCCTTCCGGGCGATGAAAGCAATTACAAATTTGCATGGGGACCGGTAACCTTCTATTCCATAAATGTTTTAAGCTCATATGTTGGTGCTGGCAGAATATGGCTCGAAGAACAGGTTGCCCTATCGCAAACACCTTTTAACATAGTTTGTCTTCATTATGGTCCATACTCTTCAGGTAATCATGGAAATATGGAAGAAACGCAGTGGGACTTTCGTGGACTTGGCATAGACGTGACTTTCGCCGGCCATGATCATATATACGAAAGGATTGAGAAAAAAGGAGAGGAGGGAACCTGGTACATTATTAATGGTCTTGGAGGTTTTGCAAAAAACGGTGGATGTAATTCCAATCCCTTGTTTGCGAAGGAGTTCAACTCTTTCTGCTTTGAGGAGGAATTCGGTGCTGTTAAGGCTTTTGCAACTCCTAATAGGTTAGTCATTGAATTTTATGCAATTGATATTCCGCAGGCGATAGATCGGGTTGAAATCTTCAAGTAGAAGTTTTATCTGATGATGAGTAAACAATGTTATTAAATAAGAAATTCACCCGTATCCTCTTTTTTAGCCTCTACCGGTTCCACATGGATATTTACTTCAATGTGGTCAATCTTTTTCATGATCCGGCCTTCAATTTCATCGCATATGTGGTGCACATCCCTGAGCTCCATGTTTTCAGGCATTTCCAGGTGCAGGTCGGCAAACCGGTAATGTCCTGATTTTCGGGTACGCAGGTTGTGAAACGAGAACGAATACCTGGCAATTTCTTCCCGGATGATCCTGTTTTCTTCCTCGGAAAGCGATGCATCAAGCAATGGTGAAAAGGCGTGCTGCAATAAATTATAGGACTCTTTCAGAATGAGCATGGCAACGCCAATGGCAATAACCGGATCAAGGAAGGTCCACCCGGTCAGCCAAATCAGTAGTAAACCAACAGCTACACCGGCAGAGGTATAAACATCAGTCTTCAGGTGAAGGGCGTCGGCTTCGAGGGCAATGGAATCGGTTTTTTTGGCAACCCGGTATAATTTCCGGGAAACAATACTGTTTACAATTGCGGAAACAGCCATAACTGCAACACCCAATAAGAGATTGTCAACCGGTTCGGGTTTGAAAATTTTGTGAATGGCTTCGTAAATAATCCATCCAGCTGCAACAAAAATCAACACAGCCTCAATCACACCTGAAATGTTTTCCACTTTTCCATGTCCATAGGGATGTTCCTTATCGGGAGGTGTGTCTGATACCTTTACCGAAAAAAAGGCGATTACAGCAGCAAGCAGATCCATCCCCGAGTGAATGGCTTCTGAAAGGATACTGACCGATCCGCTGAGCAAACCGGCAAGAAGTTTCATGATGATCAGGCTTGTGTTTGAGATGATAGACAAGCGGGCGGTTTTGACTTTCTCGGTCATCACAATTTTGTTGAATTAGATTTTAGGTTCCCGTAATAAGGGCAAAATTAACAGGAATGTTAATTAATCAATCGATTTTTTATAAGCCACTAATTCACGAATATAAAACCGATGATGATTAACAAAAAAGGACAATGATAACCGTTTATTATTCTCCCCTCCGAAGGTTTGAAACTCTTGGAGGGTAGATTAAGTTTCCTGCTGCTTATTGTTCTTTAATATTGAAGCCCTTGCTCAATCCGCCGGGTTTTTGTTCATACAAGCATATTGCTGTAATCCCAATTTTAATATCGTACGAATCATCTTCGTCTTTTGCCACAGCCGACAGTTTCAGGTAGTATCGCGGCGTGAAATACTCCATAGATTGTACACCAATGCCCGGTTGAACATTACGCAAACCTGTTACATCCCATTTCGCGAGACCTGCAACAAAACCGTTAAAACTAACAACAGGATACCTGAGGTTTCCATATTCTTTTATATACGTATGGGCATTTATAAGCTTTTGAATTTCGTTGAAAGCTGAATCGAAATCAAGCGTGTCGAGTTTAATCTCTTCTTTAATCAGATTTTTGTTTGAATCAAGCAGGTTTAACATTTCCAGATTATTAGATTCTACAGCGCTAAAATATGCGTCGTGGCCGAATTGGTCTTTTAGGTTAATATCTATACCTCTGCCTATGAGATATTTCACCAATTCCATGTTCCTTTTTTTAACAGCCTCTGTTAAAAAACTTGCACCATAAACGCTTTTGCGGTTAATATCTGCGCCTCTTTCCACGAAATAATAAAAAATATCGTACAATCCCATATTGAAAGCTCCCCAGGCCAGGGATGGTCCATCTATTGTTGTATCATTTATATCGATACCTTTATCAAGCAACTGTCCAATAATTTCTTTCCATTCAAGGAGATTATTACTTATTCCAGGTTCATTATACCGTAGAGATTTCACATCTTTATCGTCGAAAAACAAGCTGATCAAAAGATTTTGTCCCAATTTGTTCCGGAACGTAATATCGGCACCCTTTTGAATAAGGTAAGCGGTATTTCTTATAAAATGGTTGGTTATAGCATAATATAAGGGAGTGTTTCCATTGGCATCGGGCAGGTTGACACAGGGAAAATTCTCCACTAACCAGTGAAGGATATTTACTAATCTTTCTGATGAAGCTGCAATATGAACCGGAAATTTCCCTTCTTTATCGGCTACCAACAGATCGGCACCGGCGCTAACCAATTCCTGCAGGGCTGGCAGATTTGCGGCTACTACAGCTGCATGCACAGGCGCATAACCATCTATAGTCCTGATATTTACATCTTTAAATTCTGCTATTACCTCTTTAATAAAAGGCAAGTTATTGGATGTAACAACCTGGTGAAGTACTGTAAAACCATTGGGACTGGTAACTTTAATTGCCCGGGGATCCTTCATAATAATCTTTGCGCTTTCAAAACAATTGCTGCCATAGCGCAAACAAACATTCAAAGGCGATTCACCCGTTTTAGTCAGCAATGTAACATCTGCGCCAGTAGCCATTAATTGATCAACAACCCTGAAAAGATTATTCCTGGCAGCCATATGGAGCGGGGTTTCACCATTACTGTCCTGGTGATTGATGTTTATCCCGGCATTGATCAGGAAATCCACTACCCGATATTCCTTCATCCTGAAAAGCGACATCTTTAATAAAGCATAGTGGAGGGCATTCTGCCCCACATTGTTGGTGCAATTTATGTTTACACCCCTGCGGGTGAGGTCTTCAACATCGTTGTGGGCAGATGGACTTCCGCTGTTTACTGCTGTAAATAATTGTGTTTCGAGTTCGTTCATGGATCATTTTATTTCAAATAAATTAACCGAGGTAATATGATCTGCTATTGAATATTGGTCGTCGTCGTCTTTTGCAATCGATGCACATTCCAGTTTGAATTTTCCCGATGCCCAATCGGCATATTCAACGCCTGTATATTTCCGGAAAGGGCCGGTTTTTTTAAACCCCAGCCTTGTTATTTCTTTAAAAAAATTCATACTTAAAATGGCAGGATAAACAAGGTTGCCATATTTATGCTGGTATATATGTTTTTCTTCAAGTTTCTTGATCTCCGATAAAGCATCGGCATAACTTAATTTATCGATTAAACTATCTGTTACTTCAGTTCCGGCATCTTTGAGCAAATTTTTCAGTTCCGCAGTACTACCAGCATATTCAAAGGCAGTTTTATATTCGTTACACCTTATGTTAACATCGGTTCCGGCATCTATTAATATTTTTACAGTTTCTTTTTGTTTTTTAATTACTGCATTGATTAAGGGGGTCCATCCTTTAGAATTTCGCAGGTTTACATTCGCCCTTTTATTTACAAGAAGTTTAACAAGTTCCAAACTGTTTTGGTTTACAGCATGATGTAATGCGGTTTTTTTATTATTATCCTGTATATCGATATCTGCCCCTTGTTCAAGCAAAAGTTCAACAATTTCGATATAATTGTTTTGCACAGCCATCATTAATGCAGTACATCCCTGACTATCCCCTGCATTTAAATTTGCTTTTTTAACTGCCAGCAATTCCAATATTTCTTTAAATCCTTTTTCTGCAGCAAGTATAACCGGTGTTTTTTCTAAGTCGTTTTTAACTTCTATATTGGCACTCCTGGAAAAAAGCGAAGATTTTAAAGCCAGCCCGGCTTCTTTTAAGTTGCCTTTTTCGCAAGCATCCAGCAATTGTGAATCTTTCTTTTCCATATTAATAAACCTGTTGTTCTTTTTGAGTTAATTCCAATAAGTCATCACTTTTTTGGCGTGTAAGTTCTCATCCGGAATTTTATGAAACTGATCACTCATAAGAGTAAATGTTAACTGCTAATAATAACTAAATGGTACTTTCCGTCTTCGACAGAAGGCATCAATATCCTGGTTATCTTTATCGAACCTCCCGGCCAGGAAATTCTTCCCTTGGTTTGACAATTTTTCACATCAGTATCATAATACATGATCGAACCGGAATCGTCTATGCGGGTATTGGCTGATGGCTCTGCTTTTTGTTCTGCCGACATAATGGCGGCAGCCTCATGGATATCAATTTTTTTGTGAAAATAGACTTTGCACATTTGAAACTGGGCAGGTATTTCGTCTGACTCAAGATAGTCGGTTTGTACAAAATGCTCAATAATACGCTTTTCAATGGCAGCATCGCTATACCCAATAAATTCGGCATAAATGGAATTGCCCATTTCGCTGGCTACTTTTACTGAAATGGAATATTTCTGTTTTTCCTGAGCTTTTGGCTGGCTTACACTAACATTGGTTTTTTGTTGTTTTGGGTGTTTTTCTTCTACTAAAGTTTCTTTTTTACCAAATAATGATTTAAAAATGTTTTTCATATTTGTAATGGATAAATTAGTAATGTATGTTGTTTTGCTTTATAGGTAGGTGAATGAGCTGAAGTTATTTGTTAATCCAGCCAAATATCTTCCATATCTCCATAGGGGTTTCCAATGCGATTCCACATTTTACTGATAACCCATATTTTTTGAGGATTTATATTTTTAGCCCGCGAATATTCATTAAGCATTTTTCTCTTTCCTCCGGTTTTAAACAGTTGCTCCCCAATGGAACGCACTTCGTTATAATTCGTGTATTTTTCATAATCCCCATCGGGATTTGAATTTGTCCATAAATAATAATCATCGGCAAATCCGGCCAATTTCACGTGAAGCTCCGCAGCCTGTTCATTAGCGCTATTGGGAATCTCTGCTTTTAATGTTGTTGCTTGCGATGATTGAGGTTTTTCAGGTTCTGCCTTTACTTCTTTTTTGTCTTTAGAAATAAAAATGCTTTTAAAAAAGTTTTTCATGTTTTCTAAGAATTACATAGGTGATTAATTAATTGTGTCCAGAACATATAGACATTTAATAAAATAGATTGACGACTTATTGGTCAATAATTATTCAAATTTATCATTTAAAGTTTCATGTAAAAATCATTTTTGTCTTTTCTCAATTTAAGACATTTTTACAACACCAGAGAAAGAGGAAACAAGCTCTGATGGGAAACAAGTTGTCAGGAATACCCTGGTGCATGAAAATGAACTGGCCTTTGTGCCGGTTATATTACATTCTTTTGCAATAGGCCTTAAATAATCCATACCATCAGAAAAGCCTGAAAAGAAACACGTTTCATATTGCCTTTTTTTCAGGTCATACCTTTTATAACTACTTTGATATTGCGGCAAACTATTTAAACGGTTGTTAAACAGTTGTCGCGGCTAGGTCTTATCGGTTCGTTCTTGTATATTTGTTTATATAATGATTTATAAATCCACACTTATGAGAGCTGCAGTATTGTTACTTGCATTAGTAATCAGTGCCTTTGTCCTTGGGCAGGAGGTGGTGATCAACGTACCCGGACGCACCAGTTTTTCACTTAACGGAAAGTGGAACTATATTGTAGATCCTTATGAGAACGGGTATTATGATTACCGTTACGAGCCCTTTGATAAAAATGAGAACCCTACCGGTGGATATTTTCTCGACAGGAAGCCGGCGAGTAAGTCGGACCTGGTAGAATATGACTTTGACCTGATGCCAACACTGATGGTTCCAGGCGACTGGAATTCACAGGATGACAAACTGTTTTATTATGAAGGCACGGTATGGTACCGGAAGTTGTTCGAATATACCAAAAAGGATGCATCAAACCGGGTGTTTATTTGCTTCGGAGGGGCCAATTACGAAACCGATGTGTATCTGAATGGCCGGAAGCTGGGAAAGCATACAGGAGGGTTTACACCTTTTAACTTTGAAATCACCGGCAACCTGAAAGAGGGTTCCAATTCAGTGGTGGTGAAGGTGGACAACAAGCGCAGACGTGATGGGGTGCCTACACTGAACACCGATTGGTTCAACTATGGGGGCATTACTCGCGATGTATGCCTGGTTGAAGTGCCCGGAACTTTCATATCAGATTACTTGATTCAACTGGCAAAAGGAAGGCAGAACCTGATAACGGGGTATGTAAAATTGAACGGGCAACAGCAATCTCAAAAGATCCGGATTGAAATACCTGAATTGAAAATTGCAACAGAAATAACCACCGGTGAGAACGGCACTGCCAATTTAGAAATTCCTGTAAAAAAACTGGACCGATGGTCAACCGCCAACCCCAAGCTTTACCAGGTGAACATCTCCGCGGCGGGGGATGTCATCAGCGAAAAGATCGGTTTCAGAAATATCGAAACCCGGGGGATCGATATCCTGCTGAACGAAACGTCTGTTTTCCTCAGGGGGATCTGTATTCACGAGGAAAACCCGATGCGCGGGGGCAGGGCTTATTCCGTTGAGGATGCCCGCATGCTGTTGGGCTGGGCGAAGGAACTGGGCTGCAATTATGTACGACTGGCCCACTATCCGCACAATGAGAACATGGCGCGGGTTGCTGACGAAATAGGCATGCTCCTGTGGGAAGAGAATCCGGTTTACTGGACCATCCTGTGGGATAACCCCGATACATATGAAAATGCCCGAAACCAACTCACCGAACTGATCACACGCGACAAAAACAGGGCTTCCGTAATCATCTGGTCAATGGCCAATGAAACCCCGGTAAGCGATGCCCGCACCAATTTCCTGAAAAAGCTGGTTACCCATGCACGTGAACTCGACAATACCCGGCTGATTTCAGCGGCCATGGAGGTGCATCGTGATCCCGGCAAACCATACGACCGGATTGTGGAAGACCCCTTTGCAGAATATACCGACCTTGTAAATTTCAATGAATATGTTGGCTGGTACGACGGATTACCGCCAGATTGCGAAAACATCAACTGGGTCATCAAATACAACAAACCGGTGATGATCAGTGAAGTGGGAGCAGGAGCACTGCAAGGACTGCATGGCGATGCACTTACACGCTGGACGGAAGAATTTCAGGAAGACCTGTTCAGGCGAAATCTGGCCATGTTGTCAAAAATACCCCAATTCCGGGGCGTATCACCCTGGATTCTTTGTGATTTCAGATCGCCGCGCCGGCACCTGGCAAACATACAGGACGGGTGGAACCGCAAGGGACTGATCGGCGAAAACGGTACCAAAAAGAAAGCTTTTTTTGTGGTGCGTGATTTTTACAGGAAGAAGGAACTGGAGTACTCTGCGAAGTAATGATTTCAGATATATTCCCGAACTCCGCTATCACAAGTACGGAAATTTTTTAAACACAATTTTTTATATTTCTGATGCCATGTAAAAATATTATTTTAACTTGCCGTTAACGTACACGAACATTTTTGTCCATGGGAAAGAACATGAAACCGGCGCAGCAGAGGGTAACCATTAAGGATCTTGCTGCCATGGCCAATGTGTCAATTGGAACCGTTGATCGTGTACTGCACAAAAGGGGAGAAGTCAACCAGCAGACGGAAGAACGCGTGATGTCGTTTGTGGAAAAGCTGGGATATACACCCAACCTGCTGGCCAAATCGCTGGCTCTTAAGAAGAGTTTCAACATCGTGGCGCTGATCCCCGATGCCGGAGTGAGTAATCCCTACTGGAAGGAGCCGGTGACGGGGTTTAACAGGGCAACCGAAGAATTAAAGGACTTTCATGCCAAAATCCTTGTTTATCATTTCGATTCGGGTGATGTGAATTCATTTGTTAAGGAATTCGACAAAATCATCGGGATGAAGCCGGATGGTATTATTATGGCTCCGAATTTTCATGATGCTGCCCTGGAACTGATAGCCAAAAGTAAAGCCCTGAATATACCTGTAATGTTAATTGATAACAACCTGGATGACAGTTCAGGAATTGCTTATTTCGGTCAGAATGCCCTGCAAAGCGGAATTGTGGCAGCCAAATTAATGCATTATGGTTTGTTGGCGGATGCAAAGGTCCTTATATTCAACCTGGCCAAAAACAAGGTGATCACGCGTCACATGATGTTACGGGAACAAGGTTTTCGCCAGTATTTTGAAACCAATTCTCCCGAACAGCGCATTCAGATCATCTCTGTTAAGGCAGATCTGTCAAAGGATACCGAACCGGCGGATACACTTGAAAAGGCATTTAGAAAGAACCCGGGAATAGCCGGAATTTTTGTTACTACCTCCAGGGTACACACTGTAGCCCGTTGCCTGTCGGATATTGACAATGATAAACCCATCCTGGTTGGTTATGACTTCATTGAGGAGAACAGGGAATACCTGAAAAGCGGAATCATTGATTATCTGATTTGCCAGAAACCTGAAGAACAGGGTTACCGTTCGGCCATGGCCATGTTCAACTACCTGCTCACAGGCAAACAGGTTGAAAAGATCAATTACAGTGCCATTGACATTATTATCCATGAAAATATTGATTTTTATAAAAGTACCATTAACAGAATCTGAAAAAAGAGTTCCCTGTCCGACAGGTCAGGTGGACATACGACTATTAAAAAAAGCTACCTATGAAAAAATTTGATTTCTCTGATTTAAAAGGAAAAGTATGTGTGATTACCGGAGGCGCGGGTATTATAGGGCAGGCCTTGTGTGATGCCCTTGCCGCTACCGGTATTAAAACCGCTATCATCGATCTGAATCTTGAAGCCGCATCAGAAATAGCCGCGGGGCTAACCAGAAAATACGGTACACCATGCATTGGAGTAAAAGCCAGTGTTCTTGATAAAGAATCATTGTTTGCAGCTGAAAAGGAAATCACGGCAAAACTCGGATCTGTTGACTTTCTGATCAACGGAGCTGGCGGCAACTCACCTAACGCAACCACAAAGGTGGAGCAGATACCAAACCCGGGCGATTTCCAGTCGTCAGAAACTTTCTTTGGACTTGACCTGAGTGGATTTGACAAGGTGTTTGCCCTCAATTTCTCAGGTACGCTGTTGCCTACCATGGTGTTTGCACCCGACATGATTAAAAGAGGTAAGGGAGGCATACTGAATATCTCATCCATGAATTCATTCAGGCCATTGACCAAAATTCCGGCGTATTCGGCTGCAAAGGCTTCAGTGAACAATTTCACCCAGTGGCTGTCGGTACATCTTGCTAAAACAGGCGTCAGGGTAAATGCCATTGCACCGGGATTCTTCCTGACCAATCAGAATCGTTTTTTGCTGGTAGATGAAAATACCGGTGAGGCTACACAACGGGGTAAAAAAATTATGGACAACACTCCGGTAGGACAATATGGTCATCCTGAAGATCTGCAGGGTGCCATGCTGTTTCTGCTTTCGGATATGTCATCGTTCATTACGGGAGTTATCCTTCCGGTTGACGGGGGGTACAGTGCTTTTGGAGGTGTTTAGGAAATTAAAAGTGGAATATGATTTATTTTGAGCGTGGATCAGAGGATACGATCCTCACCATCAATGACCTGAAGGAATGCTTGTTCACAGCGCTTGACAAACTTGGTAAGCGTAACAGGGTACTTGCCGTACCTCCTGATTTTACAAGATTTCATTCACAAGCAGGAACACTCACATCGCTGATTTACGAATATTATAAGGAGAAGCTTGCCGACGTGCTTCCCGCACTGGGAACACATACTCCAATGACATCAGATCAGATTGACAACATGTTTCCGGGTGTGCCAAAGGAGTTATTCAGGGTGCACAACTGGCGCAATGATGTGATTACAGTGGGCAAGGTTCCCGCCAGTTACGTGGCCGAAATTACCCAAAATGCCCTTTCATTTGATTGGCCGGCCCAGCTCAACAAACTGGTATACCAGGGAGGTCATGACCTCATACTTTCAATCGGACAGGTGGTGCCTCATGAAGTGATCGGGATGGCAAATTATAACAAGAATCTCTTTGTTGGTACAGGGGGTTTTGAAGGCATTAACAAGAGTCACTTTGTTGGAGCTGTTTATGGCATGGAACGCCTCATGGGTAGAGCCGACAACCCGGTGAGAAGGTTGCTGAATTATGCATCGGAACATTTTATTAATCAGCTACCTGTGGTATATGTGCATACCGTGGTCGGACGAAATGATAAAGGAGAATTGGTTGTCAGAGGACTTTTCGTTGGCGATGATGTGGAAGTGTTCACGCGGGCCGCTGAACTATCGTTAAAAGTTAATTTCTCAACACTCGAAAAGCCGTTGAAAAAGGTAGTCGTTTACCTTGATCCGGACGAGTATAAAAGCACCTGGGTAGGGAATAAAAGTATCTACCGCACCCGCATGGCTATTGCTGACAACGGTGAGTTGATTGTACTTGCTCCCGGTGTAAAGGAATTTGGTGAGGATGCCGAAATTGACCGACTGATTCGAAAGTACGGATATTTCAGCACTCCCGAAACGCTCAGGAAACTTAAAGAGAACCAGGAGCTTGAGAGCAACCTGAGTGCTGCAGCACATTTGATTCATGGCAGTTCCGAAGGCAGGTTTTCAATAACATACTGCCCCGGGCACCTGACCCGCCAGGAAGTGGAATCGGTTAATTTCAGGTATGCTGATCCGGTAGAGATGATGAAAAAATACAATCCCCGCTTGCTGAAAGATGGCTTTAACAGAACACAGGAGGGGGAGGAAATTTACTACATTTCCAATCCGGCTATTGGGCTGTGGGCGAGTAAGGACAGGCTTTAGGACAATTAATAATTCAGGGACAAGGGACAAGGGACGAGTGACCAGCACCTAGTAAATGACGACATATATGAAAACTCAAACAACTTTACGATGACAAAAGTTTCTCAACAAATCAGCAATTTTAGATGGACAATTTGCGGATTATTATTTTTTGCAACAACCATCAATTATTTGGACAGGCAGGTTTTGTCGCTTACCTGGGACGAATTTATCAAACCAGAATTTCATTGGGATGAATCGCATTACGGTACAATAACTTCTTTCTTTTCAATTTTCTATTCCATATGTATGCTTTTTGCTGGTCGTTTTATTGAATGGATGGGTACAAAAAAAGGTTTTCTATGGGCTATTGGAATTTGGAGTGTTGGTGCTTGTCTTCATGCACTTTGCGGTGTAGTTACAGAAGCCTTTACAGGCTTTAATAATGCCGCTGAACTGGTAGGAGCAACAGGCGATGCCGCAGTTATGATTGCTACCATAAGTATGTGGTGTTTTCTCGTGGCTCGAGGTATTCTTGCACTTGGTGAGTCAGGCAACTTTCCTGCTGCCATTAAAACTACAGCTGAATACTTTCCCAAGAAAGACCGGGCATTTGCAACTTCTATTTTTAATGCTGGGGCATCTATTGGGGCGCTATTTGCTCCATTATCCATTCCACCAATTGCCAAACATTTCGGTTGGGAAATGGCTTTTATTATTATCGGTGTTTTAGGCTTTATCTGGATGGCCTTTTGGATTTTTCTTTATGATAAACCTGCTAACAGTAAGTATGTAAGTGTCCATGAACTGAAATATATTGAGCAGGATAAAAGCAATGAATCAGCTTATTCAAATAACAAAACAGAAGAAGCAAAAATACCTTTTCTCAAATGTTTTTCCTATAAGCAGACATGGGCCTTTGCTGTCGGAAAATTTATGACAGACGGCGTCTGGTGGTTCTTTTTGTTCTGGACGCCTTCATACCTGAATACGCAGTTTGGAATCAAAACATCTGAAGGGATTGGAATGGCACTTATTTTTACCCTTTATGCTGTAGTTACAGTTTTATCAATTTTTGGCGGAAAATTGCCGACAATATTTATCAACCGAAGCGGGCAAGATCCTTATGCTGCCAGAATGAAGGCCATGTTTATATTTGCTTTTTTTCCACTGTTGGTTCTTCTAGCACAACCCCTTGGAATGGAATTTGCTTATTTGGGCAAAAATGCAGCATGGATTCCTGTAATACTGATTTCAATAGGATGTGCTGCTCACCAGGCTTGGAGTGCAAATCTTTTCTCCACTATTGGAGATATGTTCCCAAAAGGTGCTATTGCCACTATTACAGGTATCGGTGGCATGGCAGGAGGTATTGGTTCAATGATACTTCAGAAAGGTGCCGGTAATCTATTCGTATATGCGGGGGAAACCAAAATGACTTTCTTTGGCTTTGAAGGAAAGCCTGCGGGGTATTTTATCATTTTTTGTATTTGTGCATTTGCGTACCTTATCGGGTGGGTTATAATGAAATTGCTGGTTCCTAAAATGAAAATAATAACTGATTTATAATATGAAAAAGTTCCTGGACGAAAATTTCCTGTTGCACTCAACGACTGCAGAATATCTTTATCATGAGCATGCGGCAAAGCTGCCGATTATTGACTATCATTGCCATCTTTCGCCTGCTCAGATTGCCGGGAATAATAACTTTGAGAATATCACCCAACCCTGGCTTTATGGTGATCATTACAAATGGCGCGCCATGCGCACCAACGGAGTTGCGGAAAAGTATTGCTCAGGAGATGGTTCGGACAGGGAAAAGTTTGATAAATGGGCTGAAACCGTTCCTTTCACTGTCAGAAACCCGCTTTATCACTGGACGCATCTTGAGCTTCAGCGTTATTTCGGAATAACTGAATTGCTTGGCCCCCAAACAGCTGATTCAATTTACGAAAAGACGGCGGCTTTGCTGAAACAAAAGGAATACAGTCCTGTAGAGCTTATTAAAAGAATGCATGTGGAAGTGGTTTGTACCACTGACGACCCTGTTGATTCCCTTGAACACCACAAAAAGATAAAGGAAAATAATTTTAATATCACGGTTATTCCTGCCTGGAGGCCTGACAGGTTATTGGCGATCAATGAACCACAAAAATTCAACGATTACATCAGGCTGCTTGAAAAGGCCTCTGACATGGAAATAAAAAGCTTTTCGTTGCTGATTGAAGCATTGGACAAACGGCATGAGTATTTTCACGCCAGTGGATGCAGACTTTCAGATCACGGTCTGGAGACCTTCTATGCAACACCCTATACCGATGCAGAAGTGAATAACATATTCATGAAAGCCAGAGGCGGAAACATACTTACCACTGATGAGGTACTTAAATTCAGATCTGCCCTGCTTTACGAGCATGCCGTTATGGATTTTAAGCGGGATTGGACTCAGCAATTCCATGTAGGTCCTTTGCGAAACAACAACTCACGTATTTTAAGCTCATTCGGAGCAGACGGGGGCGTTGATTCAATAGGCGATTTCAATGATACCGTGTCCATGTCGCGTTACCTCGACCG
>CAYTNC010000029.1:0-24838 GCA_964438935.1 uncultured Bacteroidales bacterium | reverse complement strand
CTTCATTATTAACGATAAATGAGCATTAGCTTGACGGCTATGCCTTTGGAGGGGGCTGGGGGAGGACGTTGACAATGTATATCTCATAACCTAGAAGTCATGTTAATGATCATGTGTATTCGTTTCAGAAGCATTCCCCCTTCGCTTATATTTACAACAATCCGGCAACTGGTCATATACCTCGTCTTTTGCTTTGTATTTGGGAGTATCATGTCCCACTGCGGCAATGATCTTTTGAATTTCATCTGTTGACGTTAAGTTTGCATTATATGATACCTTCAGCAATCCGGTTTGCTGATCCCAATCAGCCAGCGAGACACCTCTGACCGATTTGGCCGCCTGTTCAATGCGGTCTTCGCAAATCTCGCAATTTCCACTGACTTCAAAATGCGCTTCGGTAAGATCACCGGTTTCAATGCCCATCATGCTGGGCTTGCCTGCGAGTTGTGCGGCAGCATCAACGCTGAATGTGCCTTGCGTTATGATTTCCTCGCCATCGGACAGTCCGCTGATTACTACATAACTGTTGCCAAGCAGGGGACCAAGTTCAATTTCGCGCATTTTGAAAACAGGCTCATCAGTATCGGGCTGTTTTACATAAACCACAGCGCGCCTTCCTGTCCACAGTACTGCCGAACGCGGAATAACCATTTTGTTCCGGTATTCGGCAAGATCCGCACTCACAATGCCTGTGGCAAACATTTCGGGCTTCAGCTTTCCCGAAGCATTGGCTGTTTCAACCCTTACTTTGGCCACGCGGGTTACCGGATCAATCACTGCCTCGATAAATGCAATTTTTCCGTTAAACTTAATACCCGGCAACGCCTGTACGGTAAAAGAAAGGTTGTCTCCGGGTTCCAGAAAGGGCAGGTCACTTTCGTAGGCGTCAAACAGGAGCCATACTTTTGAAAGGTCTGCTACCTCAAACAAAACTGTTCCGGCCTGCACATAATCACCCGGGTTAATCCTCCGGTTTAAAACAACGCCTGTTGTATTGGAAAGTATGTCGAATTCCTGTTTCACCTGGCCCGAATTTTCAATGGTTGCAATCTGCTGGTCGGTGAATTTCCACAACCGTAGTTTTTCTTTTGCAGCTTCATAAATTTCAGGCTGAAGATCTTTTATTTTTATGGCCTCAAGCAACTCCTGCTGCGCGGTAATCAATTCAGATGAGTAGATGACCCCTAGCCTTTGACCCTTGTTGACACTTTCTCCTGTGAAGTTTATATACAGTTTTTCAATTCGTCCGGAAATGTGGGCAACCTGACTTTGCAGCAACCTTTCATCGGCCTGCACCTTACCGTAGAGCCGGACTTCCTTTACGGATTTTTGTGTTGACACCACCGATGTAACCACGTTTGCCAATGATGCAGCTTCCCTGGTCAGGTGAATGGCATCGGCATCCTCGGCTACATGATTTTGAGCAAGTGGAATCAGATCCATAGCGCAAATGGGGCATTTCCCCGGCTTGTTCATGCGAATTTGGGGATGCATGGCACACGTCCAAACATCTTCTTTTTCAGAAATGACCTCATTAGTCTGGCTGGTTTCAGCATGTGGAGCATGAAAAAACAAGCGGCCCAGTAACAGCCCGGCTAGAATAAGCAGGCTGTATAGCAGATATTTGTTGTTAAGTAACTTTTTCATTTATTGAATTGCTTTAAATTCCTGAAGTGGCGCATCATCCCTAAATTTTTTCAACCAGCCAACTGCGGTATTGTAGTCAGCAATGGCTTCAACCTGCCTGTTTTCATAGTCAAGCAACAATTGCCTGTAACGCAGCAAATCTGACAAGCCAGTGCCCGAAGCAGAAAAGCTTTTTGTCATGATGTCATACGATTGCGTGGCAAGCCTGTTTTGGTGTGCATACAATTCCATACGCCTTTTGGCATCGTGGTATAATTGAACAGCCTCGTAATACTCGCTTTGCAATGCATTTACCGCTGCCTGGAAACCTTGCCCGGCTGCGGCCTGCATCAGGCCGGCTTCGTTCTGCATGGCTTTGTACTTTTTGCGATAAACAGGAAGGGTAACCGTGACCATGGGCATTAACATGTCTTTTCCGTTCATATCCGATGCCGACATGTGGCTCTTTTGAATAACAGAATAATTCAAACCAATACCCACCATGGGCAAGCCCATGCGGGAGATCATTTTTTCGCGGGCAACAAGCGATTGCTGCTCGTATTGCCACATGCCCGGCATGGGATTTACTGTCAGCAAGCTGTCGGATACCTGCAATAACAGATTGTTTAAAGTATCGGCAAGGATACTGTCGGGTAAGCTAACCAGAGCGTTTGCCGGCCTGTTTAAATAACCGTTAAATTTAGCGGATTGGGTTTGCAAACGACTTTTTAGCAGTGTGATGTTGTTTTCAAGGTCGCTCATCTCAATTTGCACCCGGATTACGTCAGTCATCCCCGACTGGGAAGGGGCAGCACCCATGCCTCCGCTGCCGGTCATAACAGGCCCGGATGGAGATGCATTCATAGCTGGTGTATTGGACATTCCTGACATACCGGATGAACCCAGGGCATTATTGTTGTCTTGTAGTGTATTACCTGTATTCGGCGTGGCACTGGAAGCTCCGGCACCGGTTTCACCGCCGGTCCTGAATTTTGTCAGGGCAAGCTGTTCAATTGATTTGAGAATCTGAATGTTTTTTTCGGTAATGCGGATGTTCTGTGATGTTTTAAACAACTCGTACCATGTGCGCTGCACATCAAACAATACCTGGTTCCTGGTATCCCTGAACGACTCATACCGGGCATTCGCCATCAGGCTCATTTCATCTTTGGCATTTTTAAGCACCCCAAACCAGGGAAACATTTGCATTAACCTTAAATCTGCTACCTGTTTCCCTGCAATTATTTCCATCGGACTCAGGAAAATTCCCATGCTCAATTCAGGGTCGGGCAAACTGCCGGCCTGTGGTATTTTCTGCAAGGCAGCCTGGTATTCATGGAACTTCTGCAATACCAATGGATTATTTTTTGAGGCCATTTCGAGATAATGCACCAGTGAATCGGGTTGTTGTCCCGATGCAGTAAAAAAAACACAAAACGCAATGAAGGCAGGCATTGCTATTTTAACTATTGCTGTTTTCATTGTTTTCGTGGTTATTTATGTTTTGTACTGGCGCAACAGAACTCTTTTTTACAGCTGCTTCTCTCCACATGGCCTGGAACAAGGGTACCACAAAAATGGTCATCACCTGGATGAGCATACCTCCGAATGTAGGGATGGCCATAGGAACCATAATCTCAGCACCTTTGCCGGTTGATGTCAGCACCGGCAGCAGGGCAATAACCGTAACGGCAGTTGTCATCATGGCCGGGCGTACACGCTTTTTTCCTGCAATTACTACGGCTTCCCTTACTGCCTGAACAGTGCCGGGGTTTTGTTCTTCAAAAACCTGGTGGATGTATGTGCCCATGATCACCCCATCGTTGGTGGCAATACCAAAAAGGGCGATGAAACCAACCCATACTGCCACACTCAGATTTATAGGATGCATCTGAAACAGGTCGCGCAGGTGAATATCAGCCACGGAAAAATTCATGAACCAACCCTGACCGTAAAGCCAGAGCATTATGAAACCACCGGCAAAAGCCACAAACACGCCGGAGAAATGAATGAGTGATGCGGTTACTGTTTTAAACTGGAAATACAGCAGCAGGAAAATCAAAACCAGACTGATTGGTATCACAACCGACAGCCTTTTGGTGGCCCTGAGCTGGTGTTCGTAATTCCCGGCAAATTTGTACGCAACTCCGGGTGGCAACCTGAGTTCGCCCGATGCCATTTTCTGACTGAGAAGGTCCTCTGCTTCTTCAACCACATCAACTTCAGCGGTGTTTCCAACTTTGTCGAAGATTACATATCCGGTCAGAAAAGTGTTTTCACTGCGGATCATTTGGGCACCTTTGGTATACTGAATGTCTGCGATTTCTCCCAGGGGTATTTGCACGCCATTCATGGCCGGTATCAGTATGCGACTTAGATCTTCGGGATTGTCCCTGAGCTCACGGGCATATCGCACCCGGATGGGGAAGCGTTCCCTCCCTTCAACCGAATTGCTCAACGACATGCCGCCCACAGCAACCTGTAGGATCTCCTGAACATCGCCGATGCTCATCCCGAACCGGGCCATCGCTTCGCGGTTGAGCCTGATCTCAATGTATGGAGCGCCCACAGCCCGGTCATAAAATACTGATGAGGCATTTACCGAAGGAACTGTTTTAAGGGCTCTCTCCAACTCCAACCCGGCTTGTTCAATGGTTTCCAGGTCAGGACCATATACCTTTAATCCCATCGGAGCGCGCATACCTGTTGACAGCATTACCAGCCGTGTTTCTATGGGCTGTAACTTAGGTGCTGAAGTTAACCCCGGAATGCCGGTTACCTGAACAATCTCGTTCCAAATGTCATCGGGTCTTTTGATATGCGACCGCCATTGCCGGAAATACTCACCCTTGTTATCCGGAATCAGACTGTCGGCAGGGATAGCACGAAAAGCCTCATTAGCCGGACTATAAGTGCTGCCATTTTTGAGTAAATAACTTCCGTTTTTATCAACCCGGAAACGTCTGCGGTGCCCATCCTCATCCAGCAGGTATTCAGACCGGTAATTGATGGTGTTTTCAAACATTTGCACGGGTGCAGGATCCAACGCGGAATTAACCCGACCCCACTTGCCCACGGCAACCTCAATTTCGGGGATAGCGGAAAGGCGCTTGTCGAGCAATCTGATGTATTCGATGTTTTTTTCGATACCCGTATGAGGCATGCTTGTTGGCATCAGTAAAAACGAGCCTTCGTTGAGCGAAGGCATAAATTCCTTACCTGTACCGGGAAATGAATTTGCAGGAATCTGCCAGAGCAACGTCTCACGAAACGACTTCCAACCCATACTTTCAAACCCTCTGGCCGCAAAGCCAAATAGGTTGCCGAAGCCCAACCAGGCCAGCATGCCGAATAAAAGGGTGAAGGCAGGTATCATCAAAAATTTCCATTTGTTCTGCAATCCCCAGCGCAATATGGGTTCATAGAAATGAACCAGAAGTATCATGACAGTCAGAATAACAGCCATAATTGCGGCAACAAACAGAAAATTCACAAGCGCACTGTTATGGGCACCCAGGGGTAGCCATTCAACAGCTAAGTAGTACACGGCCACCAATACGGTGATGGCAATATTGAAATAATTCGGATAAGCTTCACGGTTTGCCGGCCATCGTTGAGCCAGCAAATTATTCAGGCCTATGGCAATCAGTGCCAGTGCCGTCCAGGTATGCCAGAACACGATAAACAGGATTCCGGCAACAATTAAAGTACCATTAAATATCTTGCGTATTTTAGCGGTATTGACCCGGATGTTGAAAAACACATGTACCAGTGTGGGCAGCACTACAATGCCCAATAAAAAGGCGGAAAGAAGGGCAAAGGTTTTGGTGAAAGCCAGGGGGTGAAATAATCTTCCTTCAGATGCCTGCATGGCAAACACGGGCAGGAAGCTTACAATAGTTGTGGCTATTGAGGTTACTACCGCCGAACGAACTTCGGTTGTGGCCTGATATACCACCTGCATCAGCTTCTTGCCCCTGATACCCTTGTTTTCAGGCTTTTCCAAATGCCTCAGAATATTTTCAACATCCACAATTCCGATATCCACCATTACCCCAATGGCAATGGCAATTCCCGAAAGCGCAACAATGTTGGCATCTACACCAAGAAAACGCATGAAGATAAAGGTCATCAACACGCCAATCGGAAGTAGCCCCGCCACTATGAGCGATGCCCTGAGATTAAGCACCAGAATAATGATCACGATGATACTGATAAGAATCTCATGCGACAGCGCCGATTCAAGTGTACCAATGGTTTCTTTAATCAGACCCGTACGGTCATAAAATGGTACAATGGTAACCTTTGAGATACTGCCGTCCGGTAAGGTTTTCTGAGGCAATCCGGGCTCTAATTCCTTTATTTTTTCTTTAATATTGTTTATCACTTCCATGGGGTTCGACCCGTATCGTGCCACCACCACAGCGCCTGTTGCTTCGGCACCCGATTTGTCGAGTCCGCCCCGGCGTGTTGCCGGGCCAAATGAAGTGTGGGCAACATCCTTAACCCGAACCGGAATGGTATTGCGAACTGCAATTACTGCATTGTCAATATCTTCAAGACTCTTGACATATCCAAGACCACGGATGATGTATTCAACCTGGTTCAGCTCCATGGTTTCGGCCCCGATGTCGAGGTTGCTTTTACGCACGGCATTCATCAAATCCATCACCGACACGTTGTATGCTTTTAGTGCGTCGGGGTTGATATCAACCTGGTATTCCTTTACGAATCCACCTGCGGAGGCAACTTCCGAAACGCCTTCAGCAGCAGAAAGACCGTACCTGACATAAAAATCCTGAATAGCCCTTAATTCCTGCGGATCCCAGCCTCCATTGGGCTTGCCTGTTTCGGGGTTGCGTCCTTCAAGTGTGTACCAGAATATCTGTCCCAATGCAGTGGCATCGGGGCCCAGGGTTGGGGTAACACCAGCGGGTAAGGTTCCAGCCGGCAAGGAGTTGAGCTTTTCCAGGATGCGTGACCGGCTCCAGTAGAAATCCACATCGTCTTTGAAAATGATATAAATAAAAGACATGCCGAACATAGAGGTACTGCGTATGGTCTGCAACCCGGGAATGCCCATTAATGAAGTGGTCAGCGGGTAGGTTACCTGATCCTCGATATCTTTGGGCGAGCGTCCCATCCATTCCGTGGCAACTATCTGCTGGTTTTCGCCGATGTCGGGTATGGCATCCACCGGAACCGGATCACGGGGTATAAAACCCGTGCGCCAGTTAAAAGGCGAATACGCCAGGCCGAAAACTACAAAAGCCGCCAGGAAAAGGAAGGTCACCAGCCGGTTTTCAAGGAAATATTTTACGAGTCGGTTAAACATATCATTAGTAGATGTTGATATCAATAATATACCAGTTAAGGCTGAACATAGCGATATCCCCCGCTGGCGGGGGTCAGGGGGTGGACTTACGTGAATTCATACTATTCATTATTGGCATTAATATATTATTCAAAAAATTGTTCGTAATAAACACGAGAAGCTCACTACAATCCTCCCCCAGCCCCCTCCAAAGGGGGATAGCACATTTTTAATGCTCATCTTAAATTAAAAAAGCAAGTGCCTTGTTCAATAGAATAATTACTAAAGTTGACAGCTTTAAACTCCAGACTATGCTCATATTTTGACTTTTGCACAGCTTCTGGTAAATTGCCTAATTAGCAAATTACCTGTACTTGCAACACCCCGGCAAAGCATTATACACCTTGTCATCGGCTTTGTACTTAGGCGTGTCATGACCTACGGCGGCAATTTTCTTTTGCACATCGTCGCTCTTCACTTTCGAGGGATCGTAAACAAGAGTCAGCAGCTGACCTTTTTTGTCCCACGTTGCTTTTGAAACGCCGTTTATTTGAGCGGCTTTTTCAATACGGCTTTTGCACATATCACAACTTCCCGAAACTTTAAAAGTTTCAGTTTTTACGGAAACTGACTTTGCCTGGGTATTTGATTGGCCATAGGAAACTACGCCCATTACCAATGCCAATACTGCAGTAATCATAAATTTTACTGTTTTCATAGCTTTAAATATTATAGTAATTACCAGAATAAAAAGAATGCGTATTCAACAGGTGAAACAAACATTTCACATGTTAAAAATAGAGAATGGAGTGTAATCAAATGCGGAAAACGCAAATGTCGGCCAGCCTTACCTCATTGGCAATGGATTTACCGGGTGGACTGACATTTGCTTGTACAAGGGTGACAGGTATTGTAAAATTTGAAATACTGGTTACAGGAAGATCAAAGGATGTTACATACTTCCTGACAACATCTTCAACCGGAAGGGTGGAGGGAACGTAACTTTGATCTACACTGAAATAGGTAATCTTGTTGTGGCAGCAATCTGATTTAATGCCTTCATGAACCGGGCAGCTTTTTACCGGGGCTTCCATACCGCATCCGGCCAGCTTACCGGTGAAAGACCATTTCACTGCCACTACTTCGCCCTGGCAAAGGTGACTTGCCATAGAAAGGTGCATACCCGAAACGAGCACAAGAGCTGTAATGAATATGGAAAATCCTTTTTTCATTAAAACTTAAAACGCTTCAGCAGGGTTATTGTTCTATAAAAATAGAAAAAAACCGTTAAAAAAGTCAAATGACTATTCACGCATCCTGGAAATCTTTTTGTCGTATATGGCAAACGCCACCATCAGCAAACAAGCTGCAAATGCCATGGCCGAGCCAAAATAAAAAGGTGCCCGGGCATCTACCTGATCATATAGGGTACCCGCTATCAAGCTGGCAGGCAGGAGTGTTACCCCTAAAACGGCATGATACAACCCAAAACCGGTTCCCTTGAGTTCCTTACTAACCAAATCGGAGACCAGTGCTTTCTGCGTTCCGTCGGTTAATGCGCTGTAAAAGCCATACATGATAAAAAGAATAATGAAAACTCCGATCTGATTGTACTTTCCGAAAAAGAAATACACAATTGCATAAACGAGATAGCCCAGGATGATGAGCTTCTCACGGCCAATGCGGTCAGACAACTTTCCGGCAGGAATGGCAAGAAATACCGAAACCGTATTGAAGATCATGTACACAAAAGGAACATAGGATTTGTCGATTCCTGTTTCAGCAGTTTTCACCAGCAGGAGAGCATCAGCCGAATTGCCCAGGGTGAATACAAAAATAATGGCCAGGAAGAAATAGAATTTACGCGGAAGTTGCTTAAAGCGGAATGTCTGGTGGTTCTTACTCTTTTGTGTTTTGGCTTCCTTAATAAATAGCGCAATAGTTAGCACGCCCAGTAATGCAGGGATGGTAGCTATCAAAAATATATGGGTATAGTCCAGTGGAAAAAGCGACAAAAGCAGAAAGGCAGTCAGCGGGCCGATAATGGCACCGCTGTTGTCCATGGCTTTATGAAACCCGAAACTCTTACCGGTTTCGTTGTTCTGAACCGAACCACTGATCAGACTATCGCGCGGAGCGGTACGGATCCCCTTTCCAATGCGCTCAGCAAATCGAATGAACAAAACCTGAACAGGTTTTCCGGCCAGCGCATATAAAGGCGTAACCAGGGCAGTGATGCCATACCCGATCAACATGAAGGGTTTGTTTTTACCAATTTTATCACTCCAGTAACCCGAAAACACTTTCAGCAATGAGGCCGTGCTTTCAGCAATCCCTTCGATCAGTGAAATGGCTGTCTTTGATGCGCCCATCGACAACAGAAACAGGGGCATCACACTGTAAATGAGTTTAATGGAGGTGTCGGTAAAGAAACTCGTCAGTCCGGTAAAAAATACATTTCTTTCCAGGCCAAATAGGTGACTCTTGCTCATTTTAGATAACCTGCTGATGATTTGTTACTGCCTTCAAAATTAGAGTGGTTTTTATATTTTCAGTAAAAAGTTGGAAGTTTTCTATAAACATAAACAGTTACGCCTTGTTAAAACATGGATAACAAAAATTGCCATTAATATGAAAGAAGACCTCGCTAAAAATATTGATCTGTCACCCGGGCAGCACAACGAACTGCTCCGCGTATTAAAGGACCGGTTTGAAAAGCATATGGAGCGTCATCAACAGCTGAATTGGCTTGAAATACAAGCCAGAATAGCTTTGAAACCGAAAAAAATCAAGGCGCTTTACGAAATGGAAAGAACCGGAGGCGAACCCGATGTGGTTTATTGCGACAGTTGCACAAGTGAATACCACTTTTATGATTGCTCTGCAGAAAGTCCCATAGGCAGGAGGAATACTTGTTACGACCGCCAGGCGCAGGAATCCAGGAAGGAACACCCACCCCAGCAAAATGCCCTGGACATGGCGTCATCTATGGGGATTGAATTGCTGACGGAAGAACAATACCGGGAATTGCAGCGACTGGGTAATTTTGATCAGAAAACATCGAGCTGGGTGAAAACACCCCCGGATATCCGGAAACTGGGTGGGGCGCTTTTCTGCGACCGCCGCTACAACCATGTTTTCGTGTATCACAATGGTGCATCTTCTTATTATGCCGTGAGGGGATTTAGGGGATGCGTAATTATTTGATGATTTGATGATTTGTTGATCGGATATCCTGCCGGCAGGCAGGTTTGATGATGTCCAAAATGACGCTTATAATAATATATAAAGACCTTATAGTCTTATTATAAAATATTTCTTATCTTTGAGCCGGAAATCAATCAATAGAATATTATGAATATCACAATAGATACCCAGATTGGGGAAGTGGTGAAGCAAAATTTCAAAACGGCTCCTTTATTTCACGCTAACCATATCGATTATTGTTGCGGGGGAAGTAAAACCATTGCCACGGCTTGTGCTGAAGCCGGAATTGAACCTGACCAATTGGTTCAGCAATTAACCCGCATTACCGAAGCTGCGGATCCTGATACTGCTTATATCAACAATTTGTCGCTGCAAGAGCTAAGCGAATATATAGTGAAAAGGCATCATGCTTATGTGAAAGGGAATATTCCGTTTCTGAAGGCAAGTCTTGATAAAATTTGTGAGGTACATGGTGCCAAGCATACTGAACTGCTCCAGGTTAAAAAGCTGTTCAACGAATCAGCTGGAGAATTAACCATGCACATGCAAAAGGAAGAAATCATGCTGTTTCCATATATACAAAAGATGGAAAGGGCCAAAAAGGATGGTACCCGTCCTGGTGCTTCACCTTTTGGCTCAGTATCCAACCCGATTGCGATGATGGTCTTGGAGCATGAAACAGAAGGAAAGCGTTTTGATCAGATTGCCCATATCACTGGTAATTATGTTCCTCCGGCCGATGCCTGCACAACCTACAGAGCTACGCTGAACCAGCTGAGTGAATTTGAAAACGATTTGCACCGGCACATTCACCTCGAAAACAATATCCTTTTTCCACATGCTATAGAACTGGAATCGGAATTATCTGCCGGATAAAGATTCATCATTTCTTGCATTGAAAGAGTAGTTTACTGAAGGTTATAGTGCTTTATAATAATAAGTTATGCAAGATGATTATATGCCCATCGATCCTGATTTTTATGATGTCATTGAAAGCATCAGGAAGAAGACGGCGCCCATCAAGATCCATTATTTCGGAAAGAACAATGAGATATGTGATGCCCAAGGTTCCATTACTGGAGTAACCATTAATGAGAAACATGAAGAATACCTTGTCTTAGATGCTGGTAAACAGGTGCGGCTTGACCGGATAATTACCCTTAATGGCAGGCCGGGTTCGGCATACGACGAGTACGACAGATACGGGTTAGCCTGCCTGGACTGTTCAGGAGGTATGGAATAATAAGTAATACAGTAGCACTGGCCAGTTTACAATACTTCTGAGTTTCCAGGGAACACGGAATGGTATACTTCTTTATACTACTTTGTTTGGGTAGCTTGTATATTGAAATATTTCCATTTAAACCAGAAAGCCACATTTACCAGGGCAATCATTACCGGCACTTCTACCAATGGACCAATTACCGCTGCAAAAGCTTCTCCTGAATTGATTCCAAATATGGCTATTGCCACAGCAATGGCCAGTTCAAAGTTGTTGCTGGCAGCTGTAAATGAAAGCGTTGCAGCCTGTTCGTAGGTGGCACCAACTCTTTTGCTCATAAAAAACGAAAGCACAAACATCACCACAAAGTAAATGATTAATGGAAGGGCTATCCTTACTACATCCAGCGGAATTTTAATTATATATTCTCCCTTGAGGGAAAACATTACCACTATGGTAAAGAGTAATGCCATCAGGGTTAATGGACTTATCCAGGGAATAAACCTGGTTTCATACCAGGGCCTGCCTTTAACACGGATTAATACCAGGCGCGTTAGAAAACCTGCCAGAAAGGGAATTCCCAAATAAATGAAAACACTTTTGGCAATTTGGCCTATGGTAATTTGCGCTACGCTGTCGTTTACCGGTAAGCCAAACCAACCGGGAAGAACAGCAATAAAAACATAAGCATAAACCGAAAACAGCAATACCTGGAACAGGGAATTAAAAGCTACCAGACCGGCTGCATATTGCGTGTCTCCTTTGGCCAGGTCGTTCCAAACAATGACCATGGCAATGCAACGGGCAAGACCGATGAGAATTACGCCGTACATGTATTCAATGTTGAACTGAAGGAACACGATGGCTAAAAGAAACATGAGTACAGGCCCAATAATCCAGTTTTGAACCAGAGAAAGGCCCAGTATTTTGGTGTTTCTGAACACATCGCCCAATTCTTCATATCTGACTTTGGCCAATGGCGGATACATCATCACAATCAATCCAATGGCAATAGGAATATTGGTTGTGCCTGATGATAGACTATTCCAGAAATCAGCAACATCCGGACTTAACCAGCCGGCAAAAACGCCAGTTAACATGGCAAGGAAGATCCACAAGGTTAAGTATCTGTCCAGAAATTTCAATCTTTTTTGAGAAGGCATGGGGTAATTTGATGATTTGATAATTTGAAAATTTGAAAATTAAGCACACGCTGAAAAACTTATTTTTAGTATGTTATTGCAAACAAAGCGAAGCCTTCCAAGCCGGTAAGCTGGCAATCTTTAGGTTTTGCTTTGGATGGCTTCACTTCGTTTGCAATGACAGCATAGCCAATTGTAGAACAGCTACCCGAACTGCCGCATCAGGATGACTGATTTGCTTTTTTGCTGTATTTGTTCTGTACAATTATTTTTAAGCCTTCTGCTTTCATAAGGTGTCTTTATTTAATATTTCATCCATAATACTTACGGCTGTTGTCACGTATTTTTCGCAATGGGTTCTAAACATATCCTGATCAACAATCTTTTTGTAATCATCCGGATTGTTTAAATCAAGTCCCGAAAGCAGTTCACGACAATTCAACGTTCCATGAAGTTTTTTAAACTGGTTACAAAATTCGGTTGTTTTGGCATAGGTATCCTTCTTTTTGCCTTCATCATCGTTCAACCCTTTCCCATATTTCAATCCCAAAGCCATTAATGCGCCGGTAACCGCACCGCAGGTCATTTGCTGCCTACCCATGCCGGCTCCAAATGCACAGGCAATTTTTAAGGCTGAATCCTCTGAAATGCCATGAGAGGTGGCAAAAACAGCTAATACAGATTGAGAGCAATTAAAACTGTTTCTAAAATACGCAGTTGCTTTCTCAGATTTGTTCATTGTAATTGGGGTTTTATTTGTTCAACATAAAGTAAGTAAAATTCATCTTTAATCTGGTCGCGTACCCTGTAAAACTCACTTAATATAAATTCATTAGAGCCGGTGGCGTGCGAAGGATCTTCAAATCCCATGTGCAAGCGATGTTTCACTTTTCCCGAAAACAGGGGGCAGGTCTCATGGGCATGGTCGCAAACCGTAATTACATAGTCCCATGCTTCACTCAGGTAAAGGTCAACCATTTTGGGGGTATGGTGGCTGATGTCAATTCCAACTTCCTGCATGACTTTAACGGCGGTCTGGTTTACCTGCCTGGCGGGTTGGGTTCCGGCCGAGCAAACGGTCAGAGTTTTGTCAAAACTTTGCAGGAAACCATGCGCCATCTGGCTGCGACAGCTATTGCCGGTACAAAGTATGAGAATTTTCATTTTCAGCAATTGTTATTGGTACAACAGTCAATATCAGCAAGAAATCCGTCCAGGATGACTTTTAAATCACTGATTTTTTGCGTGTTTAAGCAATAATTGGTTTTCACACCACTTATTTCACCTTTGATTAAATCAAACTTCTTCAATTCGGTCAAATGCTGGTGTACGGTTGTGCGGCTTAAAGGTAGTTCGTCTGAAATATCGCCCGAGATGCAACCTTTGGTTTCGGCAAGATATTTTAAAATGGCCAGGCGGGCAGGGTGCGATAAGGCTTTAAATATGGCTGCAGTATCCTGCAAATGCTTATCGAATAATTGATTTTTTGCCATCAGAAATATATATGTCGCAAATATACGACATGAATTTATAATGTCGTAATTTTACGACGTATAAATCTGGCGAAATCCTATTAAAGCGAATCAAGACTCAGTTGAAATAGAGTTGCAAGGATTGTATAGACAGCGTTGTAAGCAATGCAGCTTTGGCAAAAAGAAAATTTTTCGTCAAAAAAATCAATTTTCCTTTGATATTTAAGAAACTTATATATTATATTTGCATATATAAGTAAGTAATATATAAAACAAAGATGAATATGATTACCACAGAATTACTTAAGGGATCCTTGAAATCAATAGTACTGAAATTACTGGCTGAAAACGGAAGAATGTATGGTTATGATATCACGCGCAAAGTAGAAGAAATGACAGCCGGTAAAATCAGACTTACTTACGGCGCATTGTATCCTGTACTTCATAAACTTGAGGTAGATGGTGCGGTAGTAACTGAAGCGGAAAATTATAACAACCGCACCAGGATTTATTATCAATTAACGCCTCAGGGAGACAGCTTTGCAAAAGAAAAAATCAGGGAGTTGCAGGAATACCTCGAGGTGATGACCCTGCTCTTAAAATCAAAACCTGATCTTGGGTTGGAATAATCCTTCAAATCATTATCCAGATTCACGTATGGATTACATTTTAAATATATCGAATATTGAGTTCATTAAAAAGGAAATAGGCGGTTCCGGACTTACCTATTCTCATTTGATGGATGAACTGATAGATCATGTCTGTTGTGATGTCGAATACGAAATGCAAAATGGAAAACCCTTCGCAAAGGCCTACGAAGTGGTAAAAAACAAAATTGGCATTGAAGGTTTGGAGCGCATACAACATGAGACCCTTTATTTAATCGATAAAAAATATCGCATTATGAAAAAAACCATGAAAATTTCGGGTTTGATAGCACCCATTTTATTGTCTTTTGCATCGCTTTTTAAAATGCAACACTGGCCTGGGGCAGGTGTTTTGCTTGTACTTGGCTTCTTGCTGCTTTCCTTTGTTTTTTTGCCAAGTGCCATTTACGTCAATTATAAGGAAGTGAGCAATCGTACCAAAAAGTGGACCCATGTTGTCGGTTTTCTGGGAACATTCTTCATCTCGGTCGGATTTTTATTTAAAATTCAGCACTGGCCTGGGGCCGGAATTGCAATTACTGTCGGTATCCTGATGATATGCCTCCTGTTTTTGCCTATGGTGTTGAGAAACAGGTTAAAAAGTGAGCATGATTCGGTTCCGAAGTTCATTTACCTCATTGCCTTTGCAGGATTCATGATATACCTGATCGCGGACCTCTTCAGGATCATGCACTGGCCTTTTGCTACAATTCTTTTTTTTGCAGGATTTGTTTTACTTGTATTTGTTGCCTTTCCTTTATACGCATACCATACATACAAGAATCATTCAACTATCTCCAATGGCTTTGTCTTTACAGTTATTGTACTGGTTTGGTTTATCATTCCAACCACGCTGATTTCGTTGAGTTTTTCCAGGGATGTTATACACAATGTTTATGAACAAAACCAATCCATGGAAAAGGACCTTGCATTTCTTCAGGAAAACAATAAAGTTGCCATGGCGGCAATAAGTGACAGTCGCCTTGCTCGCGCAATACATGATGATGCACAACAACTCAACATGCAAATTGAAGATATGAAGAATGGGATATTAAAGGCTGATATTCCGGGAATTGCTGAAACGGGGCAGCTGATAAACCAGATACAGGCATTTAAAGATACATTGCTGTCGGTTTCTCCGGATGCGAAATACAGTACTATTATCAGCCAAACGCTCGCCAATCCTCTGAGATCATCCGAAAAACGCTTTGAAGATCCTCAATTTGTATTGCACAATCTGATCTTTCTTCAATTGAATGTCAGGGTGGCCGAACAAACTGCTTTAAGGCAGTTGTATCAGTTAGAAAACGAGAAACTTCATGCTTTGAACCAATAAAATAACGAACATGAAAAACAAAATTTATATTCTTGGAATTTTTTCGGGTATGGTAACTGCATGTGGTTGCCTCTTCAAAATCATGCATTGGCCTTTTGCCGGCACAATTATTTTTGTTGGAATTGTCAGCCTGTCGCTTGTTTTTCTACCGCTGGCCATAGCGAGTATGGTTCAAGTTGAGAAAAACAAAAGGCTCAGGATTTTTTACATACTGCTAGCAATTGTGATGGCTTTTAACTTCATAGGGGCACTGTTTAAAATAATGCATTGGCCGGGCGCCGGTATATTTCTTATGATCGGTATCCCACTGCCTTTTGTGGTATTACTGCCAGCCTATTTATGGTCAAATCCTTCAGATCAGGAAGTCAACTATAAAAACCTGCTGGCCATGATGTTCTTCTTTGCCTATTTTGCTGCTATCACAAGCTTTCTGGCCTTAAGAATATCTTCCAATGTGGTGGATGGTTTTGTCAGATCAGCTATTCAAGTAAACGACAAAACCGTGATATTGAAAGAAAACGTAGAACATGCAGCTGCGTTTTCGAACTTCAGCAATCCGGTAAATGATGAAGCTGATAAACTGTGCCGCAAAATTAATGAAGTAAAGCACATGGTTCTTCAAAAGGATTTGGATACTACCTCCATGCGTGCAACATTTTTAGACAAAAAGCCATTGATTGAAATGCAATATCTGGCAGAGCTCCATACTGAAATGAACAATTTCAGGATTATGGTACAAAAGCAGCATGGCGCTGATAGTAAAATATACAAGTATGTTGAGGAAACCTTTGCCGGCTATTTTGATCCCTCAGATGGGGATGGTTGGGAAAATGCCTGGATGAGCAATCAAATCATTGCATCAGCGATAGAAGGCTTGAATCTGTTGGAGTTCAGGGTGAGATTGGTAGGAATGGAGAGTTACAACAATTTGAAGAAATAATCCAGTGCAAATTCATGATTTCTTGTAAAAGGATCCTATTTCCCGATGCAGAAATTTTTGAAAATGTTTCCCAGGATTTCGTCATTGGTGATCTCGCCGGTGATTTCACCCAGGTAGTGCAGGGTTTCGCGGATATCCTGGGCCAGCAGGTCGCCGGGCAAACCGGTACTGAGTCCGCTTTTTACCCTTAACATGGCTTCCAGCGCTTTCTCAAGCGCTTCGAAGTGCCGGACATTGGTAATGATCACATCATTCTCATCGGCCATGGAGGTTGTGGTTGTATCCAGCAAGGCCTGCTCCAGCAAGGCCAGGTTGGTACCTTTTTTGGCCGATATGGGGATCAGCAAATCATCGGAAGGCAGCAACTTTTTGAAGTTGATTAACTGGTTGTCCAACTGATCTTCGGCTACCTTGTCCATTTTATTGAGCACCACAATCCGCTTTTTTGCAATGTTGCCGGGTGAGTCCTGCATCTGTTCCGACAACTGATGCAATTCGGCCGGGTTGCTGGTGGGATCAATTACCTGGATGATGATGGATGCCTGGTCAACTTTTTGCCAGGTACGCTCAATCCCCAGTTTTTCAATTTCATCTTCGGTATGCCTTAACCCGGCAGTGTCGGTAAGCCTGAAATGCACTCCCCTGATGCTGATCACATCTTCAATGGAATCGCGCGTAGTTCCCGCTATTTCCGAAACAATGGCTTTTTCCTCCCGGAGCAGCAGGTTCAGCAGGGTTGATTTCCCGGCATTGGTTTTACCCACAATGGCAACAGGAATACCTTGCTTAAGTACATTTCCAAGGGCAAAGGATTCGCTCAGATTACCGAGCACATCCGAAATTTCAGCAATCAGCTCTTTCAGCTGTGCGCGATCGGCAAATTCTACATCTTCTTCGCTGAAGTCCAATTCAAGCTCAATAAGTGTGGTAAAATGCAGCAGCTTTTCCCTGAGTTTTTTGATTTCACGGGTAAACCCGCCCCGCATCTGGTTCATGGCAACCCGGTGGGCGGCCTGTGAGCCAGAGGCAATCAGATCGGCTATGGCTTCAACCTGGGTCAGGTCGAGTTTGCCATTCAGAAACGCCTGCATGGTAAATTCACCGGCGTTTGCCATCCGGGCACCCGATTTGACCAGGAGCTCCAGAATTTTCTTCTGGATATAAGGTGAACCATGACAGCCAATTTCAATGGTATCTTCACCCGAATAGGAATGAGGACCTTTGAAGATAGTAACAACTACCTGATCGATGATCTCGTTGCCATCAATAATTTCAGAAAAGTGAACCGTGTTGGGTAATTGTGTCGAAATGTTTCCTTTACCCGCGGGGAGCCTGACGATCTGGTCGCATATGGCAACAGCACCAGGTCCGCTGCACCGGATCACAGCAATGGCGCCTTTACCCGGAGGTGTGGAAATAGCACAGATGGTATCGTCTTTGGCTAACAAATCAATAATTTTTCGTCAAAATTAATTCTATTTCCCAACCTCAATTCATATTTAATATTTTATCATTCATAATTATTTTTTTATGTTATTTTTGGCTCTAAAGAATTAATAATTGTAATGAGCATTCTGGTTGATAAAAATTCAAGGGTTATTGTGCAGGGTTTCACCGGTGGTGAAGGCACATTTCATGCGCAGCAGATGATTGAGTATGGTACGCAGGTTGTGGGCGGAATAACCCCTGGCAAGGGTGGCCAGAAGCATCTGGATAAGCCGGTTTTCAATACGGTTGAAGAAGCAGTGAAGCAGGTTGGTGCAAATACTTCAGTGATATTTGTTCCTGCAGCTTTTGCAGCCGATGCTATTATGGAGGCAGCCGCAGCAGGCATTCAGGTGATTGTATGCATTACCGAGGGCATACCTACACACGATATGGTGAAGGTAAAACAATACTTAACGGGATATAAAGCCCGACTTATAGGTCCGAACTGTCCGGGCATTATCACCCCGGGTGAGGCCAAGGTGGGTATTATGCCTGGTTTTATTCATAAAAAAGGTCATATTGGCATTGTTTCCCGATCCGGCACCTTAACCTATGAAGCTGTAGATCAGGTAACTAAAGCGGGAATGGGCCAGTCTACCTGCATTGGCATTGGCGGTGACCCTATTATTGGTACAACCACAATGGATGCGGTAAAATTGTTCATGGCAGATCAGGATACCCATGGAATTATCATGATTGGTGAAATAGGAGGTAGTATGGAATCGGATGCTGCCCGGTGGATTAAGGAAAACGGAAGCAAGCCGGTAGTAGGTTTTATTGCCGGTCAAACGGCACCGAAAGGGAGAAGGATGGGACATGCAGGTGCTATAATAGGAGGTGCAGATGATACGGCGGCTGCTAAGATGAAAATTATGAAGGAATGCGGGATCCATGTAGCGGAATCCCCGGCCGATATTGCATCAACCATGGTTCAGGCACTAAAACTCTAATAATATGCAGGTTAAAGGAACAGCGCTTAGGACTACCCGGGATTTTGTAAAAACAAAATTTCCCGGGGCTTACGACAAATGGCTTAATTCACTGGCCCCGGAGTCGAAAAATATGTTTGCCTCTACAATTGATGCAACTGCCTGGTATCCTTTCAAAGAAGGCTATTCCATTCCAGTTGGTAAGATCATGGAAATCTGTTACAACAACGATAAGAAAAGGGGAGGAGACGATCTGGGAAGCTGGAGTGCTGAAATAGGGCTTAAGGGCTTCTATAAAGTATTCCTGTTGATTGCCTCACCTCAGTTTTTGCTGCAACGGGCGAGTAAGATATTCACCACCTTTTATGATCCGAGCGAGATTGAGGCATCCATTATTGGTTCCAATGATGCGATTTTGAGAATTGTCAGGTTCGAGGGTATTGATGAAGCTGTTGAATATCGGATTGCAGGCTGGACCAGAAAAGCTTTGGAGCTGGCCAATTGCCGCGAACCCAGTTACACAATTACCAAGGCCCTGTCAAAGGGTGATGATTCCACGGAAATCCATTTTCATTGGCAGTGATATTGTGAAAAGGGACGAGGGACAAGTGACATGTGACAAGCAATAAAAGAAACTATAATCTATCGATTTGATGTTCTACTCGTCCCTTGTCACCCGTCTCTTGTCACTGCTCACTGTTCCAACGCCTTAAAATTCCATTTGGTAAAATCGCTGTCTGATTCAGCTTTTTCTTCGATTTCATCCGACACCTGGGGGAAGAAGTCGATACCTGTAATTTTCTCCACCTCATCCACACTTTTAGCAAATGCTTTCGGTGCACCGGTAGCTACATTGCTGCGCATCACGAACCCAACGGCACGTTCTCCTCTTACATCCATGACCACCTTATAATAACGGGTGGGTATGCTGATTTTGTTCTGTCCAAATGTGCCAAATGGGGCATCTTTCAGAACGGGTCCGGTGGCAATGTACAACGTATTGCCTTCTTTGGCCCATTCACGAATGAGTTTCTCCATGGTCTTCCACACGTATTTGTTGAATGAAGGCTTGTGGGGTACAGTGTTGGATGTCAGGAATGTTTCTTCCACAGCCTGTATTGAGTTGAACATATCCTCCGGAGGAACGAGCTGTCCCATGATGAAACCTGCATCTTTATAATCCTTGGTGCTGGCTGATCCGGTTGTGACCAACGGATCTTCATTATATTTTTCCTTATAGGTTCCTGTTGCCTTGGCCTGTTCGGGAGTAAGCTGATAGGCAGCCCACGATGCCAGTTCATAATTTTCGTTGTAGGACAGAGCATAAAGCGTGTGCTTAACAAGTTGTTCCCGGGCACCTGTGGCCGGGAGTTCATATTGCTGAGCCATTGCAGCTGCGCTGATCAATCCGGCTGAAAACAGAAAAATCTTTTTCATAATCATACTTTTTCTTTAGTACGAAAAAATTGCTTCAGGGTTCTTAATAATTCCTGGATTTGGATGGATGCCGGGAGCTTGATACTTGATACTGGATGCTGGATGTGTGTAAGTTAGGGATTGGGATTGGAGTTTTGACTAGTACAGTATGCTGAGCGGAGTCGAAGCATGCCACTGCTACTCGTCCCTTGTCCCTTGTCTTGGATCTTGGCTCTTGATTCTTGGCTCTTAGAGCTTGGATCTAAAATCTCGGATCCTTCTGAAACGGCAGTTTCGCCATTTTTTCCACTGTAATGCTTGGAAATCCAAACTCTTCGGTAACCGTTCCAAGTACCAGATAAACTCCATAACCCCTGAAGGGATAGTTTTTCAGCGAATTTGGGAAGTTCACCGTATCAAAAAATTCACCGTGCACATCCAGGAAGCACCCAAAGTGCATCCACTCACCCTTAACTGTATGCACATATTTAATGGTGACCAGGTTGCCAAGCATCCTGATTTTTTTCCCCACGTATTTCATCAGTTCAGTGGCCCTTACCTCGCCACGGAATGTCGTTTCGAGCATATCAAAACTACTTAGGGAGACAGGGAAGCCGAGCAGTTCAATTTCGTCGTAAGCATCCTCGATAGGTGTTTGTTCAAGGTGAGGCAACGTGAATTCCCGCGGTTTTTCCCTAAAGAGCTTGGGCGTGTTGTTCTCGTCATTACTTTTTCCAAGCATGAGATGCGCTTCCCACAAAAGCTGCTTTTTTGTTTTGCCCGTGAACCGGAAGGCATTGAGGCGGATGAGGGTGATGAGTTGTTCAATTCCGGCGGGAACGCGACAAATGAAATCTTCGAGGCTTTCGAATATGCCTTTTTTCTCCCGTTCGTTCAGGATGTGTTCGGCAACGCGCGATTCGATGTTGGCGATGTGGATGAAGCCAATATAAACATCGCTGCCGTAAATGCAGGTTTTCAACAGACTTTTATTCACACAGGGCAGGTTGATGCAAGCACCCGAGCGCCGGGCTTCGTTGAAATATACCCAGGTACGGTAGAATCCACCGAAATTGTTGATTACCGCCACCATGAATTCCTGAGGGTAGTAAGTTTTGAGGTAGAGGCTCTGGTAGCTTTCCACGGCATAGGAAGCCGAATGAGCCTTTGAAAAGGCATAGCCGGCGAACGAGGCAACCTGTCGCCATACCTCTGCTGCAAGCGCTTCTGAATGCCCCCGCTCAGCGCAATTGCTGAAAAAGCGCTGTCTGATGCGCTCAAATTCGCCCTTCGAACGGAATTTACCGGCCATGGCTCTTCGGAGGATATCGGCATCAGCCAGGTCGAGCCCGGCGAAATGATGACATACCTTAATCACATCTTCCTGGTACACCATCACGCCATAGGTTTCTTTGAGCTGTTCCTCCATTACCGGGTGCAGGTACGAGAAGCCACCGGGGTGGTGAAAGCGCCGGATATATTCCTTCATCATACCCGACTTGGCCACACCGGGACGGATGATAGAGCTGGCAGCCACCAGGGTCAGGTAATTGTCGCATTTCAGCTTCTTGAGCAATCCGCGCATGGCGGGACTTTCAATATAAAAGCACCCGATGGCCTCGCCATTATAAAGCCGGCTGTTTACTTTTTCGTCCTTTTTAAAATCGGCCACCCGGTGCACATCCACCTTAATGCCCCGGTTTTGCCTGATGATATCCACACTTTCGTTGATATGTCCAATGCCGCGCTGGCTCAATATGTCGAGTTTTTCAAACCCGATTGCCTCGGCCACATACATATCGAACTGTGTGGTGGAAAAGCCCTTAGGGGGCAGGTCGAGGGCAGTGTAACTAGTTATGGGTTCTTCGGAGATGAGAATGCCACCTGCGTGTATGCTGCGTATGTTGGGAAAGTCGACCAACTGGTTTCCCATTTCAAAAATCCTGTTGGTAACTTCATCCTTGTGTGCCGTGGCATCAGGAGAGTCCACCAGCCGGTCGATTTCTTCCTTGGGCAGGCCGTACACCTTGCCCAGCTCACGAAAGATGGAGCGGTCGCGAAATGTGGTAACGGTTCCGAGTAAAGCAGTGTGCTGTTTTCCGTACCGCTTGAAGATGTAATCCTGCACCTCATCGCGGTCTTTCCATGAGAAGTCAATATCGAAGTCGGGCGGGGAAGTGCGTTTGGGGTTGATGAACCGCTCGAAATACAGGTTCAGCTCAATGGGGTCCACGTCGGTTATTTTCAGGCAGTAGGCCACAATGCTGTTGGCACCGCTGCCGCGGCCCACGTGGTAGAAACCCCGGCTCATGGAATAGCGGATGATGTCCCAGGTGATCAGGAAGTAGGCTGAGAATCCCAGGTTGTCAATCACCTCCAACTCGTGTTCAATGCGTTTTTGGGCTTCCCTGTTCGATTTTCCGTAACGGTACGTCATGCCGTCGCGGGTTAGTTTTTCCAGCAGCTGCCTGTCGTCGTAACGGCTCCCTGTAAAGGTGCGTTTGTTCTTCACCGTGCTGAAGTCTACCTGTATTTCACACGCATCTGTCAGTTGCTCAGCGTTTCTAACTAATTGAGGATAATCTGAATAGATGATCGGGATGAAATCAGGGGGCAAAAAGGTTTCTTTGGGGGAGGCCAGATCATCAGGGGTGAGTTTGCTCAGCAGTGTATTTTTGTCAATGGCGCGAAGATGCCGGTGCAGTTCAAATTCATCTTTGGCGGCAAAGGTTACAGGCAGCAGGGCGATGAGTTGTTGCTGGTGGTAGCGGAAGCGCGAAGTGACCAGTTTATTAATCTCACCGGGACGGATGCCTATGAATTCGTTTTCGGCAGGCTTAATGGGAATGGTGCTGAGAAAAGGGTAAATAACATAAACATTGTTGAACCGCGGTGCACGGGGCGGGAGCGGAGCCTTCTCCATGTTGTACCGGGTAAGGAATTCGTTGATTTCACGAAATCCTTCGTTATTGCGGGCAATAGCAATGAACAGGAGTCGGTTTTCCACGTCCCTGAACTCCATGCCTGCAATGGGCTTTATACCGTTCATCCTGCACTCGCCGATGAAGTCCATCATGCCCATGCTGTTGTTGATGTCGGTAAGTGCCAATGCACTGACGCCGTTTTTCCGGGCTTCAGCCACCAGCTTTTCCATAGGCATGGTGCCGTAGCGAAGGCTGTAGTAGGAGTGACTGTTTAGATACATTTGAAATCTTCTTAAATCATCATTCGGTGTTCGATGCCTGCCTGCCGGCCAGGCAGGTTGGGTGCTATTGGAATCTTCCTAAATCATCATTCGGTGTTCCTTGTTCGATGTTATTGAAATCTTCTTTGGAAACGCCGAACAAGGAACACCGATTTACGAACGTCGAAGTTTTGGGAGAACACCGATTTAAGAACTTCGGGTAGATTGCTGCATGTTGTATTGTGCTGTTTCAATGCTTTTAACAAAAATGGATATGAGCTCATTACTTTCAATAATAGCTTGTTGAATAGCCTCTTTTGATTTGAATAAGTTCGTTCTGTCAATAATTCTTAGGCAAACAATTGTTTCCCGCAATTCTTTCAATACTATTTTCAATTTGTGAATGAAATCTTTGCGTGATTCACCACTCTGTGCCTCAGCATAATTCAATGCCGGTGATGTGCCAGAACGAATTAGCTGTCCGGCATAATGATTTCCTGCTCTGGTGTTTGGTATTGTCTCAACAATCTCTGTAACCAAAACAGAATAGCCTATTAGCCTTTCTTCCAAGTCAAATCTTTTGGCTTTTATAGTTTCTTTATTTGTCATCATTTCTTGATTAATACTTGGTGAAATCTTATTCAATCATCATTCGGTGTTCGATGTTATCGAAGTCTTCGGCATTCATCATTCGGCGTTCCTTGTTCGATGTTATCGAAGTTTTCGGCATTCATCATTCGGCGTTCCTTGTTCGATGTTATCGAAGTCTTCGGCATTCATCATTCGGCGTTCCTTGTTCGATGTTATCGAAGTTTTCGGCATTCATCATTCGGCGTTCCTTGTTCGATGTTATCGAAGTTTTCGGCATTCATCATTCGGCGTTCCTTGTTCGATGTTATCGAAGTCTTCGGCATT
>CAYTNC010000028.1:0-25498 GCA_964438935.1 uncultured Bacteroidales bacterium | reverse complement strand
TTTATAACGAGATGCAAAAATAGGGAAAAATGTTTGCAAAGCAAGAGCCAAGAGCTATTAGCCGTTAGCTGTTAGCCGTTGGCCAAAAGCCAAGAGCTATTAGCCGTTAGCTGTTAGCCGTTAGCTGTTAGCCGTTGGCCAAAAGCCAAGAGCCAAGAGCCAAAAGCCAAAAGCCAATGGCTAACGGCTAACGGCTAAAGGCTAAAGGTTTACTACTCCTGCAACCAATACTTACTGAACATCTTCGGAATTGGTTTTTTTCTGCAGGGCGCTTACCCCGATAATGGAGCCGATGATCAGAAGTCCTCCAAAGATGATCCGGGCTGACAGCGTTTCGGAAAAGAATAGTGACCCCATGAGGGCTGCAAAAATGATGCGGGAGGAAGAAACCATGGAGCCTGCTTTGGCACTCACGTTCTTGTAACCCATGGTAAGCAGTATTTGTCCTGTCAACCCTGCCAATCCCGATGCAATCAATAGGGGAAGGTCTCCGGTATCGGGCATAACAAATACAGGTGCCATCATAATGGCATTCAAGATGGTTCCGATAAACATGAGGTAAAAAACGATCAGCACGGTGGAATCGAATTCACGCGCCATGGATAAGGAAATTATGGCAAAGGCGGCAAGAATTCCTGAAAGCAGCCCGATCAGATCACCCTTGTTGATGTGGGTAAAATCGGGGAATACGACAAGGTAAATGCCTGCCATGGTTAATATAAGGAACAGGAAGGCGGATTTGTGCAGTCGTTCCAGCTTGAACAAAGGGGCTACCAAAAAAATAAAAACCGGATAGGTCATGTTCATCATGTTGGCATTGGTAACCGATGAATGTTCAACAGCATAAAAAAAGCCGATCAATGCAGAAAAGCTGAACAGGGCCCTTGATATTACGAGCTTTACTTTTTGAGGTTTAAAGGAGGTGCCTGTATGCCACATGTATAAAGCAGCTACAACCGTACCTATTGAAACCCTGAAAAAGGTGATTTCAATGGCCGGGATGTCGGTGCTGTTGGTGACAAATTTGGCGAATACAGTGGCCAGGGCAAAGAAAAACTCAGCAAATACCAGTAAAAAAATTCCTCTTTTCATTAGTTGCTCGATGTAGCTTTAATGCGAATCATAAATTAGGTTACAGGCTGCCCATCACCACCAGTGCCACTCCCGCCAGTATGCCGGCAAGTACAATCCCTCTTTTTCTCAGGCTGGTTTCCTTAAAGTACAAGGCTCCGGCGGCAAACACAAGCACTGCTGAGGCCCTTCTCACGATGATCAGGATAGATACCAGGGATCCTTCATAGGACAAAGCTTTGAAATAGAAAAAGTCGGCGATCACCAGGAAAACCCCGATAAGGCAAATCGACCAGCGCCAGGCAAACGGTGTGGTCCTTCGGCGGGCCGGAATCCAAACAATCAGAACGATTACAAGAAAAATGGCCGCAGTATAAACCGAAAACCAGGCCTGCATGGCAATCCGGTCGTATTGCTGAACCAGGTATTTGTCGAACAGCGCACTGATGCTGTTGAAAATGATGCTCATAAAAGCAAAGAAAATCCACCTGGAATCACGGACTTCCGTTCCTCTTAGATTTCCCCCAAACGAGAGCGCGTAATAAAAGCCAAGAGATACGGCAACTCCTGACCATTGCAGCGCGTTCATCCGTTCACCATAAATGAGCATGGCACCCAGCATGGTCCATACCGGTCCCGATGCATTCAGCGGCGCCAGCAGGGTTACGGGCAAATGTTTCACAGAGAAATAACCAAACATCCAAGCTGTGGCTACAATAACCGATTTAAGCAAAAACATCAGGTGTGCCGTAAGGGTGCATTGGGGAATAAAAACACCCAGGGTGGCAGCAGCTTCTGGCGATACGCGTGAGATTGCTAAAAACGGAATGAATACCAGGGCTGCAGATGCCGAACCGAGAAACAATACCGGAATAACCGAATTGTGATTCAGTGCGGTTTTTTTGAATATCTCATGAAAACCAAGAAAGAAAGCCGAAAATATACCCAGAAGGATCCACATATACGGGTGCAAGTATAGTAAAATTTAGCAATTAACAATTAACAATTAGCAAGAGCCAAGATCCAAGACAGTGACAAGGGACAAGTAATGGTGGCAGTATGGAAGTAGCCGTCATTGCGAGCCTGCCTGCCTGCCGGCAGGCGGAATGAAATGGAGCGTGACAATCTGTTTATTTGAGCTAGCATTAAGATATAGATTGCTTCGGTCGTCGTACCTCCTCCCTCGCAATGACACTAACATCGACAGAGGCGGTGCAATGGGAAACCCCGTTGGGGAGCCTCCGACATTTTGTTTCTTATCAGAGTTTATAGGTCTTTCAGTAGGCATTAGGAAGAACGCTCCCCGACGGGGTGCAGCGTTGGTGTCGCAAAATCAGCAATAGCGGCAGTGGCAGTAGTAGTGGCATGCTTCGGCTCCGCTCAGCATTCTGCGGCAGTCAAATCCCAAAACTCAACTCCACATGCCCGTGCATCAAGTATCCAGTATCCAGCATCAAGTATCTAATGGTTCTCCGAACTCCGAACTCCGAACTTAATTGGGCATAAATACCTATTCACTTTTAGTACAACACCCGATAGGTAAAAAAAGCTCTATTCCTACATTTGTTAGCGATTTAACAATACCGTGAAAGTGGATTACTACAAGGAATTGACCAAAGATATCAGGTTTACTGAAGGGCTTACTGGCTGTATGAATTGTGGAACTTGCACTGCCATTTGTCCTGCTGCTGAATTTTATAACTACGATCCGCGTATTGTAGCTGAAACTGTTCAAACACGAGACAGCGAAAAAGTCTATGAGCTTCTTACAGGTGAAATGATCTGGTATTGTGGTGAGTGCATGTCGTGCAAAACCCGGTGTCCGCGAAACAATACTCCTGGTATGCTGATTATGGCCTTAAGGGCATTAAGTGTGCGTACCGGTTTGTTCACAGAATCGGAAAAAGGCAGGCAGCAATTGGTTCTTAAAAGAACCATGGGTGAGTGGATCCTGAAATATGGGTATTGTTTGTACCGTGAGGAGATGTCGATTGAGGACCATCCGGAGCAGGGGCCCACCTGGGCTTGGCAGAACAACAACCTGGATCAACTTTTTGAGCGGTTTGGTGCGAAATACAGAGGAGATGGTCCCGGCCCGCTGCGTAAGGTTCCACAGGAAGCACTGGATGAGTTGAAAAGGATATTCGATGTTACTGGTGCCACGGAATTATTCGACTTTATTGAAAAACAATCTGAAAAAAAGGCCGGGGAAATGGGCCTGGAATTCAATAAAAAGCTTGACTGCGGATATGTCAACCAGATTTATAATCTTGACAGCGGCATTCATACTAAGGACCAATAATTATGAAACAGGAAGGTAAAAGAAGGCTGTGGCAGGAATATCAGAAAGAAATTGCAACTGATGGTTTCTTTTATGTTCGCAGTTGCGTAAGACAAAATTTCTTTCCCGCTGCTGAACAGGTATTCCTGAAAGTAATGCGCGAAACTTTGGGAAAAAAGGTATATGAGAATCCCGCGCATACTACCTGCACCGGAATTGGATATCATTGCGATGTAGTTCCCTTCAATACCACCATGACTGTTGTTGCCAGGCAATTTGCGCTGATGACCGAAGCCGGGCTGGAAAATCTGGCCGTTTCCTGCATAACCTCATTCGGTTTATATACCGAAATATTGGAAACATGGCAGCATTTCCCGGAAACAGAAGAGAAAACACGTGAATACCTTAGAAAGGCTACCGGAAGGGAGTTTAAAAAACCCAAAAATCTGGCCCACGCCAGTGATGTTTTTTACAAGCTGCGCCATGAAATTGCGGCCAAATCACCCTATAAACTTGTAAATGCAGTTACCGGCCGCCCGTTACGGGTGGTAGAGCATATCGGATGCCATTATTCAAAAATGTTTCCACACAAGGGAGTGGGTGGAGCCGAATATCCCTATGTACTCACCGGTTTGGTTGAAGCCCTGGGCGGAGAAATCGTGGATTATCCTGAAAGAAGACATTGCTGCGGCTTTGGTTTCCGCCAGTATGTGGTTAGGGCAAACCGGGGATACTCCCTTTCATGCAGCAAAAAGAAATTTGACTCAATGGAACCCTACCGTCCGGATTTCATCATTACCAATTGTCCCGGCTGTCCGTATTTTATGGATCGCTGGCAATATGTGGTAAGTGAGATGGAAGGCAAAACATACGGAGAAAACGGACATGGCATTCCGGTACTGACCTATGAGGAACTGGCCGGATTGGTGCTGGGTTATGACCCGTGGGAAATCGGGTTGCAGACGCACCAGGTCTCTGCAGAACCGCTCATGGTTAAAATGGGAATTCCTTTTGACCCGGAAAAGAAATACCTGGGCGGAAAAAACGGCGCGTATATTGGGAGGCCTGAAAAGCCCAATTATCTGAAGATTGATATGGACGGACTTGAAAAACCCGAGAACATTTTGATGATGTAACCGGCGAAAGGCCTTTAAGCAACAATAGTCAGGAAAAAATCACTGATAAGAAAAATTTGAACTCAGAAAACAGAATAAAGGGATCATGAAAAGCGTAGCGATAATTGGTGGTGGGGTTGCCGGAATGGAAGCAGCAGCAAGGCTCTCAAAATTTGGGCATGCTGTTACTATAATCGAACGCAATGAACAATTGGGAGGGCGCCTGAATCAATGGCATGCCTTGTTCCCTGCCCGCAAGCCTGCTTTACCCCTGTTGATGAGTTTGAAACAGGGCGTTGCCGAAGGGGTGAATGTGATCAATAATGCCCACATTACCGGCATTGAAAAAAATGAAGATGGCTTTGCCATCATGCTCAATAAAAACAGGGTGGTAACTGCTCATACGCTTTTGCTGACAACCGGTTTCGATATTTTCGAGGCGGAAAGAAAGGAAGAATACGGCTTTGGCATTTATGACAACGTAATAACTTCAGTTGACCTGGAACAGGTTTTTCGTTCAGGTTTGTCCCTGAAAACAGCAGCGGGCAAAACTCCAAAGCGGATTGGTTTTGTTCATTGCGTGGGTTCACGCGATGAAAAAGCCGGAAATCTTCACTGTTCCAAAGTATGTTGTGTGACAGCCGTAAAACAGGCTATTGAAGTTAAGGAAATGCTCCCCTCAGCCGAGGTATTCCTTTATTATATGGACCTGAGAATGTTTGGCCGCCATTTTGAAGAACTTTACAAGGAAGCGCAGTTTAAACACGGCATTCAGTTCATCCGGGCCAGACTTTCCGAGGCTTTTGAAAATCCCGATGGCTCGCTTCAAATTCGTATCGAAGACACCCTTTTGGCCAAACCATTAAGAATGAGTTTGGACATGTTGGTTTTGATGGTTGGCATACAAGCTCCAAAAAAAGCCGGGAATATTATAGATATGATGAAACTTGAGCGCGATGCCGACGGGTTTGTCCGCCAGGAAGATCAATATGTTTCACCGTTTAAGACAAAAATATCCGGATTGTATTGTGCCGGTGGGATTACAGGGCCCAAAACAATTGATGAAACCCTTACCGAGGCCAGGGCAGTTGCGGCTGAAATAAGTGAATTTCTGGGTCATCGCCGGATCAATTATGCCGGTCAGGAACATTATATAATGGAACTATGATCAATTTTGGATATAAAATACAAGCCGACAGACAAATAGATTTTGATGCCGGTAACCGCAGGATCTTCCATTTTGTCAGAAAGAACGAGCCTTCAATTGATTGTTGTATGAGTTGCGGGACCTGTGCATCTGCATGTACTGCATCAGCGTCAACGGAATACAGTTTGTGCAGGCTCATTCTGAATGCCCGAAGGGGGATGGAAGATGAAATTAAAGAATCGGTATACCGTTGCAGGTTTTGTGGTAAATGCATCAATGCCTGCCCACGCGGTGTGAATACACGGAACATTGTTTATCTGATGCAATTGGCAGTCACTAAAATTTCCAAACATGAAATTTGACCTTTTTGTTTTACCATTTACCCTGGGTGTAATTTTCCTTTTAGGATACCTGGGGTACAAATATGCCACCTGGTTCAGGGGGCTTCATAAAACCGACCGGTCAAAAGTGATCAACGGATTTCTGAGTGTCCGGCTTTTCCGGGCATTACATGAAATAGTAATGGAGAGTCTGCTCCATCGGAACATTTTCCGGAGAAACCGGTTGCTCGGCTTCATGCACATGAGCCTGGCGTTTGGCTGGTTCCTGTTGATCGCCATAGGCAACCTCGAAAGCAGAGTATATGAACCTGCGGCCATGAATGCTCCTTATGTACCCATATTTTTTAAATTCTTCAATGCCAATCCCGAAGCCTTTCCGTTGCACCGGGTTTTTTCATTTACCATGGACCTGCTGTTGCTTTTGGTACTTGGTGGAGTAGCCCTGGCTTTTCTGAAGCGTTTTTTCTCAAAGGCATACGGAATGAAGCGCACCACAAAGCTCATGTTGGGCGACAGGCTTGCGTTAAGCACACTATGGCTGATTTTTCCCTTGCGACTTTTTGCTGAAAGCTTTACATCGGCAGTATATGGTGGTGGCGATTTTCTGACAGGCTCTTTCGGGAGCTTCCTGGGATCGTTTTTGCCAGCTGCGGACCTTTATTATCCGACGTGGTGGGCATACTCCCTTTCACTGGGTGTCTTTTTCGTGGCCCTGCCTTTTTCGCGCTACATGCACATACCTACCGAAGTAGTTTTGATTTTCTCAAGACATTTTGGATTGGCTGAAACTACAGAGCGTACTCCTTTTACAGAAGTTGAAATCAATTCCTGTTCACGCTGCGGGGTTTGCCTGGATGCCTGCCAGCTTGCATTTGCCGGCGGAGTGCAAAACATCCAATCAACTTACCAGTTGAAATCAATCAGATATAATAACATACAGCCCGCCGAATCATTTGGATGTATGATGTGCGGCAGGTGCGACAGTGCTTGTCCTGTTGGTATTGACATCTCCGGTATCCGGATGATCACGCGCAATGAACTGAATGGGAAAGCGCCGGATGTTTCATTTGCAGAGCAAGCCATGCCACATGCCCATAAATCGGATGTGATTTACTTTGCCGGATGTATGACGCATCAGACTCCTTCCATCAAAAAAGCAATGGTATCATTGCTGGAGACAGCAGGAGTTAATTACTGGTTCATGGACGAATGGGGCGGATTGTGCTGCGGTCGTCCGATGATGCTGGCCGGTCACAAAGAGCAGGCTGATATTATGATCGAGAAGAACAGGAAACTGATTGTTGAATCAGGAGCTAAAATACTGGTGACTTCCTGTCCCATTTGCTATAAGGTATTTGCCAAAGATTACAACCTGAATATACGGGTATTGCATCACACCCAGTATCTGCTTGAACTCACCGAAAGTCACCAGATCAAGCCCGGACATTTGGCTGGCAATGCCGTATATCACGATCCCTGTGAACTCAGCCGTGATAGTAACGTTTACGAGGAGCCCAGGAAATTGCTGGGTAAAATGGTGCAACTCAGTACAAATGATTTTGAAAAGGACAATGCGCTTTGTTGTGGCAACAGCCTGGCAAATCTTTCTGCCAACAATGAAATCCGAAGGAAAGTAACTGCAGATGCTTATAACAAGCTGAATGCGTCGGGATCACAATACCTGGTTACCTCCTGCCCCATGTGCAAAAAGGCATTTGAAAAAGTTGCTGATGTTGAGGTAAAGGATATTGCTGAACTTGTTGTCCGCTCCATGCAAAAGAGCAGACAGCCGTTTAAGGCTGCCGGTCTGAAGGTGGCCCAACCTGTTGAAGTAATAGCAGGGTAATATTTTTAATTCGTTTGCTGAACTCAGCAGAATCCTTTACGCATTCATTCCAGTTTGAGAAAAGGTTCTGATAGTTGGTTCCGTTGTTGAAAATATTTTGAAGCATTTTAGCTGACTCATCACCCCCTGCTGCAATTTCTTTGGAAAATGGATTGTAATCGGCGTTTTCAGGAATACTACCTGTAAATTCCCTGATCTGTGAATCAGTCATTAAAACATGGGCAAGCAGCGTTTCCACATCAGGAATACCCACACTGTTTAAAGAGCGACTGATATTTTGCCTGGAAAATGCTTCCGAAAACGTGCAGAGATCTGTTTGTTGCAGGTCTTTATTAGCCAATAATAACAGGTAGTCCGGAGAAACAAACCACAGACTCACTACCGGAAATATCGCGCTGCAGGATTTTAACACAGATTTCGATTTTTTACTGGCAGGCAATATCTGGCAAAGCACACCGTGATCAGACAATTTTTCTGCACACTTCCTGTAAAATCCGGTTGTATATATACCTGGCATTTGCACAGTCTGGTCAAAGGGGGTTACAATCAGGTCAAAATTTCCTTTTTCATGGTACAGAAAACTACCGGCGTCTTCAGAGGTAATCCGGACGCGGCTATTGGTAAGAATGTCATTATTGATATCAGCAAAAACGTCGGCTGATAAACGAATGGCTTCCGGGTATTTGTCAGCAATAACCACCTCCTTAACACCCCCTGTTTCAATAATTGAAGCTGTTATACCTGTTCCAAATCCGATAACCAATGCAGCATCAATTTTTGTGTTGACCAGTATCGGCAAACATGCAGCAAGCTTTTGTGACTTGAAACTGCTGCTGTTGGTTCCGAAATAGTAATTACCGTTCAACAATAAATGAATGGACCCATTGGTGTCCGGAATTGCCGAGAAAGTAGCTGATTTTCCTTCAATGGTTCTGATGGCAGAACTGGCAACCTTACTTTTTTCCGTTAACCTGAAGGAAACTGCCAGAGCAAGAAATAGGAATACGGCCGCTGCTGCATAACTCAGCCTGAACAGTCGAATCAGTCTGGAGTCTCTGAATATCAAATAAATGCCCGATAATAGCGTGATAAATGCGAAGAGCAGGTAGGTCAGCTGTATGCCGAATAACGGAGTCAGGATAAAAATGGATACCAGCATTCCGCATGCAGCAAAAAAGCTAAAGGAAGCACCAAGCCTGCCAAACGCATTGGTAACCTGCTGAAGCCTTTTAGGATAGAGTTTTCCGGCCAGGGGCAACGAAAGTCCGTATAGCAATGCCGGTATGAACAGCAGGGATGCCGATCTCAGGATCATTCCTGCCAGGTTGCCTGCTGATTCATGATGAATCAAGGATGCTGCTGGTTGCCAGGAGGTGGAGAAAACGCGCATTAATATATAGGAGAGTACCAGCACAAAACCTGTGGTAATTTGCAGCGTGGCAAGTGTCATGTATTTATTGATCGGCTTCTCAGAAACCTTCTTATAAAGGAATCCACCTGTAATGATTCCGGCCGTGATGATAAGTAAGTTCATAACAAACTTGTGATCAGGTAGTTCACAACAATTCAGGGCTGAAATTCTGAAGGTGAGAAAAACCAGGGAGCCTATGGCAAACCCTTGCAGATAGAAAACCTTGAGCATAGCCCGGGTAAGTTTTACGCCCATTTCAAGCACCGGCTTTTTTTTCCTGAACCTTAAGGTGATTTTCTCAGTTGATTCTGTTTTTGGTAAAATGCTGATATTTATTGTTTTAGAAAGATTGCCATAGGAAAACAGGTAGGCAATAAGAGCTGCAGCAGCTAAACTAAGAACTGCTGCATAATGAACTGTTTTATAGCTGAAAAATGGCAGTAACAGATAGGGCAGTGCCAGCAATGTGACAAGTATGCCTGTTGATCCAGAGATGATAACAGCATTCATGTATCTTCCGGACTGGCTCACATGTTTGATAAAATGTCGGACGAGCAAAGGAAAAGAGCCGGCAAACAGGGATAATGGAATAAAAAGCAGGACAAAGGCCATGATAAATCTCAGCATTTCGATACCCATGGGGCCGGGGTCAATGATACTAAGAAGTTGTTGGTATAAAACTTTTGTGACTTCAATTGCAGTTGGTTGAAAAAGGAACAGGAGGCCGGTGATGGCCTGAAAAATGATAAAAAAAAGCATGGGACGCAATAGTTTGCCTGCAAGCCATCCGAAAATCAGAGAGCCGAGCATGATGCTAAGCAAAGCGGCTATGATAAAAGCCGTAAGTGCAATCAGGTGAGAACCGTAATACAAAATAAAGGAATGCAATAATCCCGTAAAGCCAATTGTAATTCCAAGCGTTGTGAGCGCTGATAAAATATGAAAGCTAATAGGTATGCCCCGGCAGTATGATGTCATGAAATCAACAGGATTTAATGGTGATAAAAATACTAAAAGTTATGGAAGTACTATGATGTTTGAAAAAAGTAAGAGAAAGTGCAGCTACGGGAAATGAGCGAGGGGAATGGTGTGGGTTAAGGCATGGAATTTATTAATAGTCAGTTAAGAAGAAGATATTTTTGATGAACATGATGTTTTTTCGGATAAATGCCAAAACTCATGTTATGAAATCGCCAAAAAATGATACATTTGGTAAGAAGGTAACGGTAGAATGTCGCTTATCAGCAGGCTTTGAATATTTATGATACAGAATATCAAATTTATACGACTTAACTAGCTGATTATTAATAAATAAAACTTTTTTCACACATTTTAATATTTTTTATTTTTTTTTTAGTTTTGGTAAAGCTGATTCTAACCATCAGAAGTATTAATAACCTATTAATAAACCTAAAATTTAATCTATGAAAAGGATTACCAGTTTGCTTGTATGTTTGCTCCTGTTTGGCTTCGGTGCCGCGTTTGGGCAGACTATACAAATTAAGGGAACGGTTACCAGCGCGGACGATGGTAGCACGCTTCCGGGGGTATATGTTAAGATTAAAGGAACCAATACCGGAACAGCCACCGATGTGAACGGGAAATACGAGATCAGTGTTGAGAATAATGCAACACTTATATTCTCCTCTATCGGTTATAGAGATCAGGAGATTGTTGTTGCCGGGCAGTCTGTTATTGATGTATCCATGGGATCGGATATCACACAGATGGACGAGGTTGTTGTAACAGCGCTGGGTATCAAACGCGAAAAAAGAGAAGTTACTTATCAAACCCAGAAGGTTGATAATGAGGATATTCTGAAGGCTGCGCCAACCCGGGCTGCCTCTGCTCTTGCCGGAAAGGTCGCCGGATTACAGATTAACAGCCAGGATAACGGTGTTAATCCCACTACCCAGATTACCCTGAGAGGTTTTCGTTCAATCAGCGGATCGAATTCAGCCACTGTTGTTATTGACGGATCTGTTGCATCGTTAGGTGCACTTGATGATCTTAACCCCAACGACATTGCTGAGATCAATATTCTGAAGGGTGCCAATGCAGCCGCTCTATACGGCGCTGGAGCCAGTAACGGAGCCTTGATTATTACCACAAAAAAAGGTGCTGCCAACCAACGTTTCACTGTTGGGTTGAATTCATCTTACACAGCTGAGAAAGTGGCCTATATGCCCGATTTTCAGACTGAATATGGAACGGGTTGGGAAGGTGCTTATGATCCCATTGAAAACACCAACTGGGGGCCGCGTTTTGATGGCACCATGCGTCAAATAGGTCCAGTTTTACCCGATGGTACTTTTCAGGAAGTTCCCTATGCACCGGTTAAGGATAACCTGCTCGGTTTTTTCGAAACAGGTAATACCTTGTCGAATACAGCTTACGTTAGTGGAGGGGATGCGTCAAGTACTTTTTATATTTCTGCCGGACAGCAGCAATCAAATGGTATTGTACCCGACGACACTTATAAAAGATATACTTTCAGAGCAAATGCGAGCAAGAAAATTGGCAAACTCGAAGTGGCATTCAACTCCTCTTTTTTCAGTGATCATACCGATGTTGTTGGTAACGAAATCGGCGATCAGAACAGACCGCTTTACTGGTTCCTGTTGAATACCTCTGCAAATATTCCCTTGTCGAAGTATAAAAACTGGAGAACCGGTGAATGGTCCACCCCCGATACCTATTATAATGGTTATTACGAAAATCCTTACTGGGCAGTTGGCACAAACAGGAATATTGATGATTCGCGTCGTCTGACCGCCAATGTTGCTGTTTCATACGATATTCTGCCTTGGATGAAACTCACCGCTCGCGCAGCCATGAACAATACCTGGGGATTTGGAAAATTCTGGCGTGCCGAGCAGAAATTTGCTTCCTACCGTACGGGTAATTCAGATATTTCTTCATTTGTTGAAGACACAAAATACCAGTATCAGGATTATAGCTTAGATGCCATACTGAATATGAAACGTGATGTGACCGATCAGATTTCAGTAAATGTTAACCTTGGTGCTACCAATCAAACTCAGGAAGAATACGATACCCGTATCAGAGCCAACAACCTGAGTATACCTGGTTTTTATGATATTTCCAACGGAACAGGAACTCCCGAAACAGAAGAGGATGACTTAACATATATCAATTATGGTTTCTTTGGTGATATCACAGTTGGATATGGCAAATTCATTTACCTGAACTTTTCAGGAAGAAACGACTGGACATCAACTCTGGCCAAAGGAAACAACAGCTATTTCTATCCTGCATTCGGACTCTCCTTTGTACTTACCGATGCATTGCCAACGTTGAAGAACAATATTCTGTCATTTGCCAAGATCACTGCAAGTAATTCAACTGTGTATAATGACCTTGATCCTTATGAAATCAATGAACTTTACTCGCAGCAACTTGGGTTTCCCTTTGGAGACATCAACGGTTTTGCTCTGAGTACAACCACTGTGGATGCCAATATCAAAAAGGAAAAAATCAATACAACCGAAATTGGTCTTGACCTGGGATTTTTTGAAAACAGAATTAGTTTAGATGCATCATACTACAATACCAAAACCACAGACCTGATTACCACTATTACTCCTTCTATTGCTTCAGGTGCTGCATTTTTCCGCACCAACATCGGCGAAATGAAGAATAATGGTTTTGAAGCTACGCTCGGTGGTCGTCTGATTGACTGGCGCGGTTTGTCATGGGATATGAGTATTAACTACACCACTACAACTACAGAGGTAGTCGAAATAACTCCTGAAATAAACGAAGTTACATTGGGTACAACAAGTGGTGGATTGGCTGGTATATATGCCATTGTTGGAGAAGTATACCCGCAAATTAAGGCCACTGCCTATCTGAGGGATCCTCAGGGCCGGCTTATTATTGACCCTTCCAGCGGAGCCCCCAGGGAAGCTGCTGAGTTAAAGATGCTCGGAAGAACCATTCCCAAGCATATTGTTGGTTTGAATACAGCGTTTGGATTTAAAGGTGTATCGGTTTCCGCTACAATTGATTACAGAACCGGCCATGTTTATTATGAAGCTGGTTCCGACAATATGGAGTTCACAGGCCGGTCGCTCGAAAGTATTTCGGCCAACAGACAGGATTTTGTTGTTCCCAATTCTGTAATTCAGGTTGGAGAAAACGAATTTGTCGAAAACACAAATATCCCGATAAGCGGTGGTCGTCAGAGCTATTGGACCGACGTTTACAACAATGTAAAGGAGAACTATGTTAAGGATGCCTCAGCAGTGAAGCTCAGGGAAGTTGCTGTTGATTATACATTGCCCGTGAAATTCCTAAGCAAAACCCCTATTACCAAAGTAAAACTTGGTTTTGTTGCCCGTAACCTGCTAACCTGGTTGCCGAAAGAAAACCATTTTTCCGATCCGGAATTTGCAAACCAGTATACTAACTCAAATATTATTGGTATTGGGGGTTACCTGCAGATGCCTCCTACCAAATCGTTTGGTATTTCACTCAATCTTGAATTCTAAATATAATAGCCATATGAAAAAATTATTCAAATATATATTCCTGTTGCCGGCATTACTTATAGTGCCGTCGTGCAGTGAGGATTATCTGGATGTCAATACCGATCCCAATAATCCCACATCTGTTACCCCTGATCTGGCTTTACCGGTTGCCCAGCACCTTACGGCCACCTACCTGTTCAATATGAACCGTGTAAATACCCTTGGTAACCTGATGATGTACAACTGGGGCCAGTCCGACGGTTATGCCTGGTATCCTGATGAATTCAAGTACCTGGTTACTTCAAGTTTCTATCAGACCTGTTTCAATACGGCTTATCAGAATCCGCTGAAACAGTACCAGACTATCGACAGGCCGGATGATCTTACCTACGATAATTATACGGCTATCAGCATGATCATGAAAAGCTATATTTTTCAGTTGCTGGTTGATATGTATGGTGATGTTCCTTATACCGAAGCACTGCAGCGCAGCACCAATTCAGCTCCCAAATATGATGATGCACAAACCATTTATACGGATCTTATTGTGAAGCTTACGGATGCGATAGCCCTGATCAACAATGCATCGGAAAAAGCACTGGTTCCGGGAACCGACGACATTATGTTTGGCGGTGACATGGATGAATGGAAAAAATTCGCCAATACAATCAAAATGCGTATCCTTGTCCGTCAGTCGGATATGGATGGCAGAACGGCTTATATCCAGGAGCAAATCAATGCCATTACAGCGGAAGGTTCGGGTTTCATTACCGAAGATGTTGGTGTAAATCCCGTTTACAAGAAAGAAGTAGATAAGCAGAGTCCTTTATGGGATACTTATGGAGCTGATGCCAATGGCGCGCTGACTATGAACAATAAAGCTACCTGTGCTACCCCATTTGTACTGGATTTGCTGAAGAGTTTTAAAGATCCTAGAATTGACAGGATTTATGAAAAGCCGGCGACCGGACATAAAGGTGTTCCTCAGGGAATGCTTGATTACGACACCCCAATTGTTGATCAATATACCCCCGATAATGTTTCAAACATCGGTCCTGGTATCTTAAAAGGTCCCGATCAGGATGCCATTATTTTTTCACTGGCCGAAAGCTATTTTAACCAGGCCGAAGCTGCCCTCAAGGGTTTGACACCTGGTGATGCCAAGCAACTTTATCAGAGCGGCATCGCTGCTTCATTCAGGTATCTTGGACTAACCGATGCTGCTGCTGCAACCTATTACGCTCAAGCCATCAACAATGTTGGTTGGGATTTTACGCTGGCTGCTGATAGACTCCAGGCAATCATTACACAGAAATGGATTGCCCTGAACGGTTTTGGCGCCATTCAGTCATGGTTTGATTATAATCGCACAGGCTTTCCTGCTGGTCTGCCTGTATCGTTGCTGGCTACCACACCCGACAGGCCTGTCAGGTTGCTCTATCCTGCAAGTGAGCTTTCTTCGAATGCCGATAATGTGCCGGCACAGAAGAATGCCTTTACCGATAAGATTTTCTGGGCCAAATAATCTTTTAAAATGAAATATATGAAAACATTGAAATATATTTTTATGCTTGTCCTGGTAATCGGGACAACTGTTTCCTGCTTCGACGATGAAGCACTCTATGAACTGAATGACGATGGGCCCGTGCTTGCCGGATTCAGTGAATCGTCTACCATGGTGTCCAATATTGCTGACGGCACTGAATATACTGTACCTATTAAGGTAAAGCTAATCGGACCTTCTTTAAGTAGTCTGAAAGATGATATTACACTTACAATAACTACGGATGTTGAGGCCATGCAGGCATTGGATGAATCTGATACTACCAAGACAGCAGCTTTGGATGGAACGCATTTCAGAATAGACAATCCGACCGTTGTACTTACTGCTGCAAATAATTATATTGGAATCATCTATGTGACTATGCTTACCGAAGGTCTTATTACGCCTTTGCCCGAAACGCCTATTCTTATCCTGAAAACCGAATCGGCAACAGGGAATTCTGGTGTGATAAAAAATGGCAAAAGCATGGAAATTACAATGAATTTTGCCTGCTATTCGGAATTCCAGGGTTTGTATACCGTAACGCATACAAGAGATGACGGCAAATTTTTTACAAGACAGGAAGAAATCGAAAAGGTCGGAGTAGAACAGTACCTGACTGCAAGTGTCGGAATTTGGGGATCTTCTCCTTTTATTGATTATGGCTTTATTTTCGACAATTCCTGCAACAATCTTTCGGTTTCTACCCAAGATCTGGCTAATACCTATTCGAACGAAGTTTGGAGTCATAAGCCAGGTAACTACAATTCTGATACAGGTGTTATCACCATTTATTATACGATTGCGTTTGCCGCTGGAAACCGTACCTATACAGCTGTTTATGTACCAGTTGAGTAAGAAATATATATTTATAATTTTAAAAAAAAATATGATGAAATCAATTAAATATCATATAGCCGGACTGGTATTCGTTGTTTTTGGCATGGTTGCCTGTGAATACAGTCAGGATGTTGAGCCGGTGGTTAGTCCGGACGGATATCCACAAGTGACAGTTACACCTGTTGAACCCTATAGCGCTGTAAAAGAAGGTGACACAATCTTTTTTAATGTTACTACCAATGAAACTATTGACAGGGCTCTTACTTTTAATGTAAGAATTGTTGATGGTAATGCCGATGCTGACGATTTTCTTTCTACTGCAGGAGTTATTGCACCTTATAGTACCAGTAGTCAGATTATGGTTACCTTTCCTCAGGATTGGGATGCTGAAGCTACTGAGAACCTAAGTTTTGAAGTAGGTATTTTCAGTTTGGCTGAAAAGTATATCGTTCATCCGAGCACTAAAAATCCTGTGTTTCCACTTACCATTGAAAACTTTGTTTCAGATATTCTTACTGTGGAAATCGGGTGGGGAACGACAATTACAGGTTTGGAAACTGTTTACGGAGAGACGAAACTGCCCAATGGAGAAGTTATAGAATGGGTTGATACGGTTGAAGTAGAGTATGATGCTGCAGATTATATGGATTTTGATGTTCTGATATCACCTGCTGCAACTTTTGATCCTGCTGATCCCTGGGCAAGTGATATGGGAAATACTTCTGGTGCAACCGGCAACAATCCTGAAGTCTTCGAAGGGGCCCTGCCTGATGGCGAATATGTTTTATGGACCGATTTATGGTATAATGAGCTTTATGATCCTGAAGAACATGAAATGGTATCTTTTGATGATTCAACATTAACGGTAGCTACGACTGCTAATTTTGTAAGACAAGGTACCTCCCTGGATTTGGATGTTGATTTGACTGAAACAAACGTTCCGTTCGTTTTTCAGCCAGGTGCGGTATTATCATATTCCCCAATTGTATACAGCGGTTATGCATTTAATGGAGTCATAGCCAAGATCATCGTAGCCAATGGTGTTTATACCATTGTTAATTACGAGGACGATACCGAATTGGGTGCCGCTCGTAAATCAACAATGAAGGCAAGAACTCCAAGGCCTGCTGCACTTAGGAGATTACCAAACAAATAATTACATTCTGGTTGAAAAATAAATCAGAAAGAATAAAAAAGGCTGCCAGACAAGGGCAGCCTTTTTTTATGTGAAATAGTTTTATTCCCGACTTTGTCAGGTCTTTATTGTATCAAAGCTCATGGTTTTATCTATCCCCCCCGTTCGCCTGAGGCTGCAAATTGCAAGCGTAGTTTGGCTTAGGCTGAGCCCATAGCCGTCAAGCTAAGCAATTATCTTTCTGAATTTGCATTATTTACAGTTCTGAAAGAACGACAGGTAAAAGCATAGGGCGAAATCATGTGTAAACATGATGTAGCCCTGTGTTTGGTAATGAGTATGTTGCCAAGGGCCGAAGGTCCGGCACGTAATGAATGGGAATCTGTTCAAATATGTCTCGCACCTATGGCGCTTGAATTGCTTTACGACCATTATCACAGGGCTCCGTTTCACTTCGCCCTGTGCTATTACATTTCGGGGCTTCGCCCCTTAGCAATCCCGGATTTTTCATTCAATAATTGATATAAATGTTCCTTAAGTTGACGCATATGGTTAAGCAAACTTCACCGAGCGGGGGGGGTATTTAGACTATATATAAATTACCTAATTGATGCTGTTTATGGATTATTAAGGTGTTACAATTTAAAATTATTTGGTATTAATATAAAGTCAGCCCAAAACAAAACCTATACTGAAAAAACATGAAATCTAGAATTATTTTCACCTTTATTGTCTTATCATGCATCACTCAGGCTATTCTCGCTCAGAACTTTTCCTTTGGTTATGATGCTACGGGAAATCGTCAAAACAGAACCATTTTATTAAAATCTGCTTCATCGGTTTCTTATCATGAATCAGCTGCCACGGCACCTGAGGAGAAGAATTATAATGAAACTATCGGAGACCTGATCATCTCATTTTTTCCTAATCCTACCCGAAGTGATATCAATCTGAAGATTGAAAACCTGAATAGCGACATGCCAACATACCTGGCACTCTATGATAACGCTGGCAGATTGATAAGAATCCTGACACAACTGCAGACATACAATACAATTAATCTTTCAGGATTGCCTGCCGGAACCTATTTAATTACCTTGAAAATAGGCGATTCGGTCAGCGACTGGAAAATTATTAAGGAATAATTATTTCAACATCCTTATCTGATAACTTTCTCGTTACAAAATACCAAAACAAATCCTATGAAAAAGTATCTATCCTTCATTAATATTTTCATTGGACTAATAATAATTATAAATACCAAAGCACAAACTATAAACTATCTCAGAGCTCCGCAGGATAAACCCACTCTTGAACTATTGACAACCGTAGGTTCTCTTCCTGGCGCAGCCAGTGTAAATTCAATCGGTGCTGCCACCTACAGTATGCCTATTGAATTACCTCCCGGTACCGCGGGAATGACACCGCAGATTTCTTTACAATATAGCAGTATGGCAGGAAATGGCGTCATGGGAATTGGTTGGAATATAGGAGGATTGTCATCAATTTCCCGTATTGGGCAGGATAGATTTAATGAAGGTGATTATGCTACAGTTAAATATTCAAATTTGGACAGGCTTAGTTTGGATGGACAAAGGCTAATTCTGAAAAGTGGAAGCTGGTTTGGAAGCGGATCTCAATACCGCACCCAAAATGAATCTTCTCAGTATATCACCTATAACGGAACTTCCTTCACCATATTGACGTCAACGGGCGATACTATTTATTATGGTTTAACACCCGAGTCAAGGTTAAAACTCAACACTAACAGCGTGCTTACCTGGTACATATCAAAAGTTGCCGATGCTTTTGGCAATTCTATTTACTACACATACCAGTATATCACATCTACAAATGAGGTGCTTCTTGACAGGATTGATTATACCAAAACCAGAAGCTTTGGAGCTTATAACAGAATTCAGTTTACCTACATAACTGACAGACCCGATTATTTGAAGGCTTATTATTCAGGTATAAAATATGATGGAGACCGTCTTTTGAGCAGTATTGCAGTATACACAAATGGTAAATGCATAAAAAACTATCAATTGACATATACCACTGATGGTAATAATGACAGCTATTTGTCAAGTGTATATCATACTGGTACTAATGGTTCCGAAATAAACCCAACACGTTTTTACTTTAATAGGCGGCCAGGAAAACAATTTACACCATTTGAGAAGCTTGAATATACCTATCCGCAGGATTTGGGATCTTCAGGGCCGATTCCAGTGGAAGCTCATGAAGAATGCAAAAGGTATCGACATACTGTTATGGATTTGAATGGCGATGGGAAAAGCGATTTGGCCAGTACAGATATTACGAGTCAAAACAGGGTGGTTGACATACGGTATAATGAATTTGCAAGCATGCTTTCGCAAACCATACCTTCCGGCTATACTGGATTCATCCCCATTGATTACGATGGTGATGGCAGTGATGAAATGCTTATTCATAAAGCGGAACGAAATTCATTGTACTTTAATGGATACTCACAGAAAACCAACTTGTCTTATTACGGAGCTGATTCAATATTTGGAGGCAATGGTCAGTTTATTCTTATGAAGTTTTCCGGTGGATCCATGTTAACAGTCAATACTTCAAATAATTATGGAATTAACGCGTTGGGCAATGTATACTATGACCTGATACCTGGAGATTTCGATGGCAATGGTATGATGGATTTGTTTTTTGTCACACCCGGTGGTTCCAGTGCAAGCTATAAATTGTTTCTGTCGGAAATGGTGTCTAATGCAGTCTCCTATGTACTCAGATCTTCAGGACCCATTTCATTCAACGGCAGGTTCTATGCTGCAGATTTTAATGGCGATGGAAAGCAGGATATTTTATATAAAGGAGCCTCCGGAATGAAGTATAATTGCTTTTCAAGAGTTACCGGAACTGCAAATTATACCCTGGGAACATCATGGATAACTATTTCATCGAATAATTCTTCTTCCATTGACATTTCCCTTGGTAATATCAATAATGATGCAAAGATCGATATTCTTGATGAAACAAATAATAAAGTCTTTTTCCTAACCGGGTTAAGTTCTCCTGCAGCAGAAGAACAAATCAATACTAATCTGGATGGTATGTCAGTCATGTCAGATTTTAATTTTGACGGTAAAGATGACTTCCAGTCTATATCCAAGACATCAAGTGGTACGCCCCAAACCAATATAACCAATACCTTCTATATCCACAGGTATTGCATTAATGGCAATGCTTTCAGAGATAAACTTATTATTGCCAATTACAGTGTTATTAATCAATATCTTATGGGTGATTTTAATGGAGATGGCTTTTTTGAAATTGCTATTGATTATGCATATGTTACTGAACCTCCGAGAAGGAAGGCTGTTGAAAGTGTTATAGTATCCTCATTACGTTTGTTTGATCAAAGGCAGGTAATCAGGTGCGTTGTTGATGGTTTGGGTAACGAAACCCATCTAGTGTATGGACATACAACTACTTCACCGTTATATGCCCAATCTGAGACCTTTTCAGCTAGTTCGCCTGTTAAGTCGCTTAATCCTAACCTGTTGGTAGTTGATACCATGCGGTTTTCTAATGGAGTAGGCAGTTATTCACATACATCCTATCGTTATGAGAATGCCAGGGTTCATATTGATGGGAGGGGATTTCTCGGGTTTGGCAAGGTAATTTCCACTAATCATACAACAGGTTATAGGCAGGAGAACATTTTTACCTACAATGCAACGGTTTTTGAGCCATTGTTGCTATCAAGAGTAATACTTAATGGTGGTAATAATAAAATTTCATTGGAAAACTTCGGGTACAAATATTATTCATGGGGAACAAACGGACAAAAACATTATGTAATATACCCGGATACTTCCTCAAGTTACGATCTTCAAAACATGTTCAAACATAAGACCACCTATACCTACAATACCACCTATGGGGATTTTACCCGCACAATAAAGAAAGCCTACGTAATTGGTACTTCCCTTACGGAGAAGGAATCAGTTACAATCGATAATACCTATGAAAGCTTTTTAGGGGGTAAATTCTACCGCTTGAAAACCTCTGCCTCAACAAACATAAGACCATCTATGACCGCCAGCAAAACGAAAAAAAGTCTGGTTTACCTTAATGCAAATTGTACACGTGTAAGTAAGGAAATTCTCTATTATTATAACCCGGCAACTGGTGTTGAGGATGCTGATAAAGATACTATCAGTTATACCTATTCGCTGTTGGGAAATGTAAATAAGGTTACAAGTCAATTGGGAAATATCAAACGAATTGTAAGTTACCAGTTTGATAGCAAAGAAAGGTTTAACCGCATTACAACCGATCCTTTGGGATACTCAGTAACAAACGAGTACGACGACAGGGGGTTGTTGCTATCAACAAAAGACCCGAATAATGTTACAATTACAAGAACCTACGATGGTTTTGGTGGATTGCTTACAGTGAATAATCCTGATGCATCGGATGAAACCAACTTAATTGACTGGGTTGACCCTGATGACAATATGGATCCGGCACATGCCGTTTACTATCATAAAGTTACGGTTGTTGGCAAACCATATGTGATAACCTATTTTGACAGGTTAGGCAGGGCTTTACGAACGGTTACCGTGGCGCAAAACGGCAAATTGGTCTTTACTGATGTCGTATATAACCATAAGGGACAGCAGGTTCAGGTTTCATTGCCTTATTTCAAGGGAACCGCCGCCGCAGATATAAACTGGCAATACATGACTTATTATGATGATGGTCGTATAAATACAACTTACGTAGACAACAATATTAAGAAAACAACATATACCTACAATAAGAACAAGGTAACTCGCACCCTCAACAATACAGGTCAGATTTACACTCAAACTTATGATCCTACAGGTGTTCTTATTGAAGCAACAGATCCGGGAGGAACAATTAAGTACGAATACTATTCCAATGGAAACCTGAAATCTTCTAAAGCTCCGGCATGCACGACAACTGTTGAGTATGATAAATACAATACCCGAAAGAAGATAATTGATACCAATGCCGGTACAATGGAGTTCGAGAATAATGCTTATGGTGAAGTAGTATACCAGAAAGATGCAAGAGGTAACTGGTTCCGCCATACAAAGATTGACAAAGCCGGAAGACCTTTAGTTAAAACATCATCTGATGGAAGTACGGTTAATTATACCTATGATACCGACTTTAAGGGAACCTTGTATAGTGTTTCGCATTCCAATGGTACCTCGTCTCAATATTTACATAACACGCTGGGATTAGTTTCCTGGCAGAAAGAAACCATAGGCGGAACACTATATCAAACCAGGATGGATTATGACAGTTACAGCAGGATACAAAAAATTACCTATCCTTCTTCTTCAGATATGAATGTATCTTACTCATATACAACCAACGGTTATCTTTCCAATATAAAGCTTAAGAATAATACGATTGCGCTTTGGTCTGCAGGAGATGTTAATACCTTTGGTGAGTGGAAAAATTTCACGCTGGGAAATGGAATTAGTCGTACATTTACTTACAATGAATATGGTATGCCCGACGAGATTAAAACCAATACGATACAAAGCCTGAAATATGATTTTAATGTTGAAACAGGAAATCTTACAAGCCGGAAAAATGTACTTAAAAACCTGACGGAAACCTTCACATACAACCACCTGGATCAGTTGACTTCATGGACAGTCGGAACCGCAGCCTATGCACTAAACTATTATACTGACGGAACATCTAGGATTAATACCAAAACAGATGCAGGAACTTATGTTTATGGAGCATCGCCTGCCATACACAGGATTACGGGTATCAATAACAATCCGGGAACCATTAATAATGTTAATGCTGTTATTTCTTACAACTCATTCAATAAAATCGCCTCTATCAGCGAAACAGGCTCTTACCGGCAAAATTTCATGTATGCGGCCGATGAGCAGCGCAGGGTGAGCAAACTATACAACAGCAGCAATACCCTGGTGAAAGAAACGATTTATGTCCCGGGCGGTTATGAAGTTGAAAAAAGGGGTGCGAATATAAGGCAGCTTCACTACATTCCGGTAGGTGATTGTTGGGCACTTTATACAAAAAACAGTGCCGGTTCCGATTCATTATACTTTATTCTTGCCGATCACTTGGGCTCAGTTCATATCATAACCAATTCCACAGGTAATGTATTAAAGGAAATGAGCTTTGATCCATGGGGCCGCAGACGTAACCCGGCTGACTGGACTTATAACAATGTTCCGGCGGCATCCATAACTTCACGTGGTTTCACCATGCACGAGCATATGGATCAGTTTAAACTTATCAACATGAATGGTCGTGTTTACGATCCGGTATTGGGGCAATTCCTGAGCCCCGATCCTTTTATTGCCAATGCCGCCTCAACCATGTCATACAACCGTTATGCCTATTGCAATTACAATCCGCTGAAATTTACTGATCCAAGTGGGAATATGCTCAGAAAACAGTATTTTGAACCTTTACCGCCAGAATGGAGCTATACGAGAGGGAATTCATTTTTGCCAAGTGAAGCTGATAATTCTTATAACTATCATGATTTCATTAAATCCTTCGGAAGCCCCATTACTTATACTTACAACCACCAGTCTGGAGGATATGAAAGCAATGGACAACCTGTGCCGTATAATGAAGTGTATAATAAATATATTAAACCTAATGCTGAGACTTACATTATATATGAGACTGCATATCTAAGCAACGAGGGGAAATGGGTTGGTAATGGCAATTTTGGTATTGTGAGACAAGGAAAAGTCGTTTCCGATGGAAGATTTCCAACATTTCATTCATACTCAGATGCATATAGTTACTTAAGTCCAATGGGAAATCCCCAAGGACAAGGGGGTATCCCAGGAGGCAGAACCGGACTTGATAATGCTCAAATTGGATTAGGAGCCTTTGATATTGCACATGGAGCAAAAGAAGAACTAATAAACTTTGCTGCCAAAGCAGATCCAACAATAAATAGCTTGAAATATGTTAAGGCTGTTAAAGTAGTTAGTAAAAGTGTATTTGCAGCCCAGGCGGGAATAAGTGTATATCAGGCAGGTAGCGCATTTGTTACGGATAACGGTAATAAATGGGGCGTTGCTGGAAAAGCAGGATTGGATATTGCAATGGGAGCAATAACAGTCTGGGGTGGACCTATTGGATGGGCTGTTGGAGGTGTTTACTTTGTTGGCGATATGGCTGGCTGGTGGGGAGACTGGGGAGATCCCTTATCAACAAAAAAACAATAATTACCATGAGATTTTATAGATACCTGATTTATAAATTGTATAGTTGGGGATTAAACAAGAAAAGTGATACCCCAGTAGCTAATGTTGTGATTACCTTGACCTTTGTGCATTTTGTGCAATTGTTTACCATCTATCTGGTTTTGTTAAAATTCTTTCCCCGGATTAATGTTTTTAATAATGTGGACAGCGTTTATGTGGGGATATTCTTGATTATTATAGGCGTAATGCATTATTTTTTAATTTATAACAAAAAAAGATGGGAAACATACCTGGAAGAATTTAAGGATGAAGATGCTGCGAAAAGTAAAAAAGGGCACATACTTGTTTTATTATACTTAATAGGCAGTATCGTCTTGTTCTTCGTATTACTTCCTCTTTTATTTGGATTTTAATTTAGAAAAATAAAGCCCGGCAAGACCGGGCTTTATTATCATTCTAGTCCCATGGGGAATCCTTCATCGGATCCCAGTACTCCGTACATTCATGGAACAGATCCATTTTTAAATTGGATTTGGCTGTTTCAAAGTTGCTTTTTAAATTATCCTGTTGCTTGTCTTTGAAATACCTGAACTCCCTTTCCTTTGTGAGCAAAACAAAATGCAGGGCATGATTTTTAATCCGGTTGTTCTTTTTTGACTTAAGAAATGCTATAACCTTTTCTCTTATTAAAATGAGTTCCAGGATGTTTTCTTCCGAGTATTCCAGCTTATTAAGTTCCTGGTAGCATTGCTTAAGGAAGTTCATGAGTAAGCGGTTTATATTGCCAGTTGACGCAATTTCCCTTTTGTAATAAACGCATCCAGCAACACCTTCACAACATCCTTATCTTTTTCCGGGAGTTTTTCAATGATCTTAAACTGATTAAGCAGTTCTTTATCTGTAAGGGAATTATTAGCCATATCATCGGACGTTCCCCGTTCGCCTGAGGCTGCAAATTGCAAGCGTAGTTCGGCTTAGGCTGAGCCTTTGAGTGTTCAAAACATTAAATTAGACATAGATTCCTGATCATTTAACTG
>CAYTNC010000027.1:0-25740 GCA_964438935.1 uncultured Bacteroidales bacterium | reverse complement strand
GTAAACATCTTACAACTTATAACACCTTCATTATTAACAATAAATGAGCCATTAGCTTGACGGCTATGCCGCCAAATGGGGATAATGCTATGCTTTAACTCATTTCTTGTAATTATTGCAAGTGCCTTTTAAACCATCTTTAAAATATTTCTTCTGAACATCAGCAGCGCAATGAAATTTAAGAAAAAGCCTATGCACAGTAAAACAAATACTTTTGATAAGAAGGTAATATCTGTTAACGGTAAAAGCTTCCAGAAGATGTCATAAATACCTTGTATCCCCCAATAATTAACTGTAAATACAGCAATCTTTTGCATCATTTCAGGCATAAACATTAATGGAATCATACTGCCTCCCAAAGCACTCATGACAAGTACAATTATGCTTGAATATCCCTGCACCTGCTGGCGTGTTTTGGCAAATGAGGCAAGAACTACACCAAAACCGGAACAGGCAAAGGCTATTGCAAAAATCATAAGGATCAGAGAAGGGAGATGATGCATAATGTCTAAGCCAAAAACCAGCCAGCCGTAGACAAACATGATGATCAGCTGAATAATCGAAATGATATTCGCGAATACCAATTTTCCAAAGAGAATATGATCAGGAGGTATGGGTGAGCAAAGTAACTTCTTTAATATGCCTTCCTGCTTTTCATCGATAAGACTTCCACCTATTCCTGCAACTGAAAATAACAGCATAAATACGGAGGTACCTGCCACGGCGTGAACAAGACTTATTAAATCGCCTTCTTCAGAATTGTTCGTTTCTCTGAAAACATAAGCAAACAGCGTTATAAATATAATGGGCAATGCAAAGGTCAGCAACATGTCCTGCTTATTACCGAAGAACAATTTCAGATCTTTCTTTACAAGTTTTATCATTGGTCTCTGAGTTTTTTACCGGTCAGACTTAAAAATACAGTTTCAAGGTTCGTCTTTTGAATATCAATTTGCCGGATATCCAATCCAAACGCATTACACATGATAATGATCTTTGATAAATCACCCTGAATATTCGTGGAATAAAAGTGTATTGTATCCTCAAAACGTTGCAGATCTTTCCATTCTTTTTCTATTGTATTGTAAAGTTTGTCTGTAAGATTTGAATAAGAAATCACAACAGATTCCTTCATCGATCCCAAAGTCCTTAATTCATTTAGCGTTCCCTGAGCAATGATTTCTCCATTATCTATAATTCCGATGCGATCGCACAAGCGTTCAGCCTCTTCCATATAATGGGTGGTATAAATAATGGTTGTTCCCTCCTTATGCAGTTTCTCCACCACTTCAAAAATCAGATTCCGGCTTTGGGGATCAATTCCTACCGTGGGTTCGTCCATAAACAGTATCTTAGGCTGATGTAGCAAGGCTGTACCAATATTAATCCTTCGTTTCATGCCACCGGAATAGGTTTTCACTTTATCATCTTTGCGGTCTGTCAATCCGAGCAGGTCCAGGGTTTCATCGATACGTTTTTTCAATTCCTTTCCAGGAATGGTATACATACCACCCCAAAATAATAAGTTATCATAAGCCGATAACTCATTATAAAGCGCTATTTCCTGTGTAACAACACCAATATTCTTCTTACATTCCAACGGATTTTTCTTCAGATCAAGGTCGGCAATGGTTATTTCTCCATCATCCGGTTCAACAATTGTGCTTAGTATGGAAATTGTAGTTGTTTTACCGGCACCATTGGGACCCAGCAATCCATAACACTCGCCTTTCGGAATGTTAAAAGAGATTCCTTTCAGGGCATCAACGGCATCGAATGTTTTTCTCAGATTCGAAACATCAATCATATAGTATCTTTTAGTTATTTTATTCATCTTTTACTATCCTGAAACTAAGACCTGATCCTCTGTTCACAGGAGGATCTCCAGCACGACATGCAGACCGGCATCGCCATCCGGGAGTCCAGAACCCTCCGCCCCGAATAACTTTTATTTCGCCTGTTTCTGGTCCTTTGGGATTAATTTTTTCATCCATATTATACGCACCAAACCAATCATTGCACCATTCTACCATATTGCCATTCATATCGTATAATCCAAACTCATTTGGCGCAAAACTTCCAACAGGTAAGGGTTTCTTTCTGTTTTCACCCTTTTCACAGTTAAAATAAGGTTCTTCACCATTAAAATTTGCTTGTTCAGATGTAAGACAGTCACCTGTATAAAAAGGCGTTTTTGTATTTGCTCTTGCTGAATATTCAAATTCTGCTTCTGTAGGTAACCTGCAACCCATCCATTCGGCAAATGCCTGAGCATCGTACCAACTTACTTGTGACACAGGCATTTTAACTCCTCCATACGGTCCAAACAAGAAGGGTTTCTTTCTCCCTGTTGCTTCACAAAACAAATCGTATTGCTCGACGGTAATTGCGTACTTGCTCATTTTAAATGAACTCACGGTTACTTTATGTTGAACCTCATCATCTTTTCTTCCATGCTCCGCAACAGGACTACCCATAATAAATGTACCGCCTGGTATAGCTACAAATTCAATAATGGGTTTATTTATTGAGGAATCTTTGTCTTTAGTGTCATTTTCAGGAATTAAGATAACAGGGTCATGCTGTTGGGTGAATTGAATCTCAGGTGTATTATGATAGATCTTTTGTAATTTTGATATATGATCTGACCTCATTAATTCGCTGATTTTATTAAGAATATCCATTTGTTCGCGGGTAATTTGATTGTTCTTTAAAACATAATCCAATATCGGAGAATGCTGGCCAACAGGGTATTCGTTTCCCAATACCGATGCCAGATCAAAACAAATGACTGTTGTCATGAAAGGTGATCCATTATATTCATCCTGGCCGGGCATCCCATAAATTTTTGGATCAATTTCTTTCTTTTGCATCTTTAGCCAGACATCATTACTGAAGTCAAATTCCTCCCTATTGAAATCTATCATATTCGTAGTGGGATCCACCAACATCCAACGGCTTTCCTTTTCATTCCATACCTCACAAATGGCGTGATTTGCATGAAATCCCGGCATTAAATAAGGCGCAAATCCATAGCGCACCCTGGCCGGAATACCGCGATATTTGAGTATAGAAGCCAGTAAAATGGCATTTTGCTGACAAATGAGTACCAACCGGTCTTCAGGCTTTCGATCATTAACCAGGCCAGATGAGTCATAAGACAAAAGACCTTCCAAAATGGATTTAACTGTTGGATATTTTGTGTACTCATTCGACCGCTCTCTTGGAATCTGTTCACCATAATTTGACAATTCAGCAAAAGGATGAATGATTTGCAATTTAATTAACCTGCAAAGCTCCGGCAACGAATCAGGAAGGTTCTTATACAGATAGCTATACGCTCCGGGATCGGTATACATACTGTACTGTTTATAAAATTCCAGAACAGATTGATCATCTGTAAATTTAAATGCCTGCTGCGATTTACAATTTGCTATTGTCAGGAGGCAGATCATAAAAATTGAAACTGTTGTTTTCATAATTTTTGTTGTCTTGATTTATTATTTCCTGACAAAGATTCTTTGTATCCATGCTGAATCGTAATTAAACTCGACGAGTTGATGAAATTTACAGACGAGCCGTAAGAATGAGATCATGAAAAATGATTGGGATTGTTGATGCGTATGGCCTTTCGCATACCCATCATACATTTTTTTAATAATCTTACTGGTTAATGCATATTTCTTAACCATTAAATTTGATTTGTAATCTGGTTAGGTCGTTATGGCTTCCAATTTTCAGCTATGTGAAGTTTGCAAACATAGGCGTCAGGCTAAGGATTTGATCAATTGCTTGCGCCCCTGTCTATCGGCAGGCAGCCTTACAGGAGCGGCATTATGTTTTAAAACCAATCATTACCCCTGCCTCAATAGTCCCGGGCTTCAGCCCGGGGATTGCAAGATACAAAAATATATTTCCGTTGCATGAACAGCCATGCTCATGGTAATGCCTTGCATGCAGCGGTTGATAAGGGGTGTTGCCATTGAGTACCACCGGCTGAAGCCGGCAGCTATTGAAAAAAAATCACTATATTCCAGTCATTGTTCCCGGAAGACAGGGACGCAAGCGGCTTTTCATAATTGTTATGTTGATGGCTATACCTGAGGCCTGATTCTAATGCTAAAGGTATATCAGACCTGACCACTCTTTAATACTTCAGCAAATCATTCAAGGTCTTCACCGCCATCGAAAGTTCATCTGAACTGATATTTCCCAGTTTTTTTATCAGCATGTCCTTTGAAACCGACCTGATGTGAAATACCAGCAGTTCGGATTCGCTTTTTAACCCATTGATTTTTGAAGGTTTTAAAACCGGATTCCCTTTATACCCTTTTATTTTTGTGGTTAAAGGCGCTGTTATAACTACCGGTAAATGACTGTTCAGCAGGTTCCCGCTGAGTATGACCACGGGCCTGAAACCTGCCTGTTCGCTTCCTTGGGACGGATTCAGGTTGGCCTGCCAGATTTCACCCTGTTTCATGCTTCAACCTGCCTGAGGTAATCTTCCATACCCTCTTCCGCCATATGCACGATATCGGCATCATCAGCCGATTTTTTAAACGACCTGATGTACTCAGCCCTTTCAAGGTGTTCAAGATAAAGACGAAGGGCGCTTTCAATCAGCTTGTTTTTGGGAACCGACAACGATCTAGCCTTTTCTTTCAGCTGCTTCGAAAGGTCGTCGGGTATTGTGCTGGTAAAGGTGACCATGGTTTGTTTCATATATTGCAAATATATATCATATTTACATTTTATAAATATATTAAATAAAATATCATTCCATGTTTTTTATTGGTAACCTTTTACCTCTTTTCTGGCTTTTGTAGTAGCTTTATACCTCCATGTTAAAGTTTTTTCCATTGGAATTTGATCATTTCATTAACATCATAAAACACCTACTGATTCATTTCCGGGAAATTCATTCAAAACCAGAATATTAAATCTATCCCGATCATGACAACAGATACTTCCCGTAGAGATTTTCTCAGAGTTGCCGCTGCAGGTGCCCTGGGTGCTTTTGTTATACCGCATCAGGGCTTTGCCGGTTCAACAGAGCAGAAACCTGGGAAAAAAAGCAAAAAAATGAAGAAATTCGGAATAGGCCTTCAACTTTACACCATCCGCCAGGCCATGGCTGCCGATGCTCCCGGATCACTTAAAAAAGTAGCCGAAATGGGATACACCAATCTGGAACTGGCCGGCTATGCCGACAGAAAATTCTACGGATACGCCCCGCCGGAATTCAAAAAAATGGTGAATGATCTGGGAATGAAGATCCTCAGCAGCCACACCCAGGTTGAAGCAGCCGGAATCACGCTTGATAATGCAAAAATGATGGCCGAAGATCATGCCCAGCTGGGTGTGAAATACTGTATACAGCCCTGGGTTGTTGCTGAAGCCAGAAATATTGAAAGTTACAAGAAAATGGTAGCCGACTGGAACACGGTAGCCAAAATAATGAAAGAAAACGGCATGCTTTTCGGTTACCACAACCACAATTTTGAATTTGCGAATATCAATGGCGTAGTGCCCTATTTTGATATCTTTCTGCCCGGGTTGGACAAAGACCTGGTCACCATGGAACTTGATCTGTTTTGGTCCACCAAAGCCGGTCAGAATCCGGTTGATATAATCAAAAAATATCCCGGCCGCTTCCAGCTTTTTCACATGAAAGACATGTTCACCAACGAAGCACCTTACTATACCACTGACGGAGTAAATGATTTTGCACCTGTTGGTCAGGGCGTGATCAATTTCAAAGAAATTCTGGCTGCTAAAGATATAGCCGGCATGAAATACATGATTGTGGAACAGGATTCCACCAAAGACGGAAAACCTTTTGATGCCATTAAAACGAGCATTACCAACCTGACTACCAAAATACTGGTCTGATTGAGAACAGGTTTTGTTATCATCTTTAAAACCTGCGATCCGATACCCGACAGGCTCGAATTTCTAAAACTGAGATCCGTTAACTATTGGTTAACACCTGATTACTCAATAAAAGTTCCTGTGGTATTATAAGCCGAAATGGCTTTTATCATCCCCGTTTCCTTTTTGACATCAATACCCTCTTTCAACAGCAAATGTTTCATCTCTTGACGCAATACAAATGGAAGCTTGAGTAATCCTCTCCTTTTCAGATCTACCAGGTAATACTTGCCCCGGTGACAGATAAAATATGTATCAGCGCTTAAAAGTACGCCGGGATCACCAATCACTGCTCTGCGATAAACCAACAATTCCATCGTGCCTCTGGTAAGCGACTGCAAAAAATGAAACGCCGAGTCCGCTTCCATAAAGTGTTTTATCTTTCTTTTAACAAAAATGAAATTCTCTCCTCCATCACCATACAAATTGAATTCGTTTATCCTTTGTTTAGGAAGCAGACCGGCCCTGAATTCATCGTTCATGAATAATAGTTCATCAAGGTACTTTTCATACCTAAGATCCGCGCCGATAAGAGAATCTCCGTTTTCAAAATGTATTGTTCCCTTCATCCAATTACCGAAAAATCGTTCTCCTTTATGACCCAGAACAGGATTAATGTACATTGGACCTGCCAAATTGAGTAGCAACCATTCATTATAGTCGGCGCAATACCGGCATTTGTATGCGTTCTGCTGGGCTTGTGCTGCAATTAGTACAACCATGCCCATAATGACCAAAAATACTTTCCTATTCATTGCCAGGTCCTATTACTAATCGTGATGAAAGGTTGATGGGAAGTCCTGAGGCAGTTATTCCACTTAAAGTGATGCGATAGGTCCCATTAAGATAAGAAGCCGGGAAAGAAACATGAATGGTTTTTCCCGGGCCGATCCGTAAATCGGGTTCAAAACAAAGATTGTCCCTGAAATCAGGTATACGATCATCCGCATCCTGTTCGGGGGAAATGGTCTTGTACCCGTTTGAAATTACTTTGTTGTGCCATACGCAGGCTTTTGACTGCAGGTAGGCATCAGGAATGGCATGATCATAAGTATATGCTGCAACAACTCCGTTGTAACTAAGCCCTCCTATAACCATACCGGAAGCGTATACTTCCAACCTTTTTAATTGTTTACTGCTTAACATTCCAAAGTATTCCATATCAGTGAAAGGAACTCCGTTCAGTAATAAGAGAATATCGTCGCACCAGCTTTGCTGCAGTGGATTAAAAATCATAAGTGATTGCAGGTTATTCTGCCTGAAGAAACGGATTGAGGGTAGGATATTATCATCCATCTCGTTAAAATTTTGCATGCCGACATAATCCCATATTTCTATAATCTGGGATGGATTCTGAAACAATTCGCTGTAACGGGCGCTAGCAGGATTACTAATCAGTGTGTCAGTCTGGTTATTGAAAATTGCCTCAATAACCCGGAGTTCCCTGATCTTGTTCAGGAATTGCTGCTGCTCTTCTTCAGGTTTAAATAATGCCATGTCAGGATGGGAATCCAGGGTTTTATCCTCAAGGGTCCAGAGCAGGTCCCCGTTGTAAATATCATCTACAGTTTGAATAATGATATCGTGGTTATCGTATTGCCGGTTGAGGATAAAATAAAAATCTCCCTTTTCATCGGTTTTAGAGTAGAGTAATGCAGGCATTGTACTATCAACCACTGCAAGCGTGATTTTGGTGCCTGCCAATGGTAAACTCGTACTTCGCTGCAGCAGGGTGCCTGAAAGTATATACCCGTTCAATTCAGAAAAACCATTATGGGATTGTTGGGTATCAATACCTGTGGTACCAGTATTCAAATCTGCATGCTGATTTTGGAATCTTTCTGAAAAAGGTGTTTCAAGGCAAACCGACAAAGACATGAATGCAGAATCTTCCGTATTACTGCTTATACCAATATTAACCATTTCACCGGGATCGATTCGTTCACCAGATGCTTTCAATTCAATGCCTGACTGAGTCGGCTCCGGAATTACTGGCGTCATGGGCTTAATAACCGGCGCAAACAATGTATCAGCAGTTTGTTGGGTAAATCCAACAATAAGAATCCTCCACCTGAATGAGTTCTCGGAACTCTGGCACCTCATTGCATTCGTATATGCCCTCACTTCATATATTCCTTCTGGTAAATCGGCCGGAAGAGGATACAATCCGTATGCCATATTGTTGACAACATTGGTGCGCCAATGTAGTTCTTGCCGGTTGTTTATTCCATATAATGAGAAGTACAGTATATTGTTCCGGCATTCCCTGTTACCATTAGACATGTATGCCTTATAACGCAATGCATCACCTGCAACGTAGACATCCTTGTCGAAGTGAACAAAAACGGTTTCACTGAAATTGTGACTGTTGCTTAAGACAGAATTGCCATATAGGATCAAAGCGTTGAAAAGAAGGGCAAATACCACGCATTTCCTGATTGTCATATTTTCACACAGCCTGATCATGTTCTATTGAGTTAAGGCCGGGAATTCGGGAATTTCAAATACCGGAAGATTTTCCGGCGGCGAATCCAGCGGGATTGTTTCAAGGTAACTATAAGAATATCTGCACGACAAATATATCGTGGTATATGAAGTAGCTTCAAAAACCCCGATTGCCCGGGCATCGTCATTATTTACACAAAAAATATTGCTCTTTATCCTGGAAGGTACCGGTGCAAAAATTTCATTTTCAGCAGTTAATTGTTCCTTCATGGATTCATAGAATTCATACACATCGGGCGAAATAGCATATATCCTGTGGGTGTAAATGTAACACATGTGAAAATTTTCGCTTGATGTGTTTGTGACCCAGTCATATTTATAAACAGTGCCACCCGGTTTTGGCAAAAAAAGGCCTTCGTGCTGCAAAACACCTTGCTGATTGTTAATTAGCTCTGATTTTGCAATATCATACAAATCATTCATTTTTTTATACTCATAATTTTCGTATTGGGTATTTGGCGGACTGTAATATCCACGCTTTTCAACCGCACGGGTTCTGAACCTGTAATAATGATCATCTTCACCATCACCTATAAGGTCGGTATAAACCTTTACCCCTGGAGTGGTGTTTGGCTTGATCTTGCCATCAGCAGTGTATAAATATTCGATATTGCTTGCATGTTTGGTATAAAAACTTTTAACAACAGGTTTGGCAGGCATTTTCACCGGATTGGACATGAAAAAATTACCGTCTTCCGTTTCGATCCGCAGGGTGTATTCATTTCCTGAATAGTAATGGAATCCATGAAAGTCAATGGTATATAACCCTGTCTGCTCTAACTCTGTTAACGTATCGGACCTGCCTGAGCCATCGAAAACAACTACCAAGGCATTATTAACCGGTTTTTCGAGTTTTTCCGAATAACCGAAAGTCCAGGAAAGCTTTACCAGGGGCTGGCCATACTCATATACTCTACCATGAACACTGAGCATGGGCTGGCTTTGCTCAAGATCATCTGGAAAATATACCTCGCGGCATGATATGCCAAGTAGCACAACAGAGATGATCTGCACAATGAGCATGATTATCGGTGCTTTTGTCATAACGGCTCAAAATCTGAATGAATATGAAATGACAGGTACCGGTTTACCAATGAGGTAAAGCTTATACATGCCAAAAGTATTGTAATGATTAACGGTACTGGCTTTCTCTTTCGAATAATAGACTGTGTAAGGATTCTTCCGGCCATAAACATTCAGTAATGAAATACTGAAGCTCCCTTTCCACCATTTGCTCAATCTGAGGTTTTCATCAACCGTTAGGGTCAGATCCAGACGGTGATAATCAGGAATCCGGTATTCGTTCTTGCCGGAAAACAATACCACCTGCAGATCTCCCACAAAGGTTTTTTGCTCGGGGAGGGTCACGGGTCTGCCGGTGGCATAGGAAAAACTACCTGAAAACCTCACGCGTTTGTTCAAATGAAATGTAGCCACTGCTGAAAAATCATGCGGTTTATCATAGGAAGAAGGGTATCTCCCGTTAAATACATTCGGATCCGCCAATGGGCTTTTTACTTCGCGGAATGAACGTGAAAAGGTATATCCGACCCATCCGTCCCATCTTCCCGAGCTCTTTTTAACCAGGAATTCTACTCCGTAATTGGTTCCATCTGCATCATAAAGTAAAGCTTCCATGTTTGGATTCATGGTAAGTACTTCCCCTTCGGCATAATCAACGGCATGCTTGAGTGTTTTATAATATACCTCAACCGAGGTCTCAATGGTGTTGTTTGAAAAATTCCGATAATAACCTGCTGAAACCTGATTTGCTGTTAGAGGCTGCATGTTGTCGTTTGACAGTTTCCATATATCAGACGGGGTGGAAACTGCAGATGGTGACACCAGGAACAGATACTGCATGTTCCGGCTATAGCTAAGTTTTATGGAACTCGCATCATTTATCTTTATCCTTGATGAGAGCCTGGGCTCAATTCCCCAAATAAGGCCGGCATTTTCGTGCTTGTAAGCTGATATACGCAGCCCCGGGTTCAATGAAATAACCGGGTTCAGAATGAATTCGTCATTAATGAAAAAAGCACCTTCAAGCGCGGATTCGGAAGGCAACTTCAAATAGCTGACTTGTGAAAACCTTCCCTTGCGATTCCGCTCACCGGGATTCACTTCATATTGTATAATACTAACCCCGGCATCAACAGCGTGTTTGTTCATTCCGCTGTAATGGATCCGGTATCGCAATGAAGTATAATTGATACCGGAAATTATGGATGATGCATCCAATCTATTTTCGGGCAACACCCTGTCTGAAGTATATTTACTGCCGGCCAGGGTAATGTAGGAAGCCAGATCGGATTTATGCCAGAGACTCAGGTTGGCTGATCCGAGTTGGTTTTTGTAAACATACCGTACATTACCACTCAGGTCAAATTTATCCCTGCTGCTGTAACCCGAAAACGACAGTCTTGATTTTCCCAGTCGGATATGAAGACTACCATTGAGATCATGAAATCCGGCATCGCTGGTTTTTAGGTATTCATCATTTGAATTTTTCAGCATCCAGTCGGAATAGCTCGTTCGTCCACCCACCTCAAAAAAAGATTGCTCTGTTTCTCCCATGGGAACCGTAACCAAAAGCCTGCTTTCATAGATACCGACGCCTCCCTGTACCGTAAAACCCTCTGAATGAGTCTCTGCCGATCGTATATCAACCACTGAAGATATTCTTTCTCCATACACGGCCGGAATATGCCCTTTATATAAAGTGAGCTTTTTAACCACATCAGCATCTATAACGGAAAGAAGTCCGAATACATGCGAAGTATTGAAAATGGGCGCCCCGTTATAGAGGTAAAGATTCTGATCTTCACCACCCCCCCTGACATTAATCCCTGAACTGAACTCACCGACTGATTTGATACCCGGCATGGTTGTCAGTCCCTTAATGATATCAGTCGTCCCCGATACTGAGGGCAGCTGGCTGATGGTTCGCGGAACAAGTTCAATAAGGCTCATTTGGTGACTGCTTACATTCTTATCCAGTCGCTCACTTCGGATCACCACGTCTTCAAAAGCAATTAGCCGGTCATACAATTCCATATCTAATACGCCGTCGCCAATCACCTTCACATAATATGAATTGTTCTCATAGCCAACACTTGATACTTTTAGGGTGTAGAAGCCTGCCTCCAGCGACAAGGAATATCTTCCCTGCACATTGGTTACAGATCCTTTGGGAAGGTTATTAACCTGAACAATGGCTCCGATAACGGGCTCCCCGGTTTTGGCATCGGTAATCCTACCGGAAACCTGCGATGCCTTTTTCCGGACACTTCCGTCACTTTTCCCGATAAGTGTAAAGTCTTTTGTATTGGATTCAACACCCGAATAATTGTTGACCACATGGGTTAGTTCTGCCACCCTGCTTTCGGGCATAATCACCACGTACTTATCATCTATTATCCTATAGGTCAGTGATGTATTTTTAAATAGCAGTTCTAATGCCTCATCAAGTGATTTACCATTGAATGAAATATTTACAGAATCATTTTGCAACCAGTTCTTTCGGTAATAGAACTTCACCGGACAGGAATGTTCAAATTGTGATAAAGCAGAAATGAGTGGCCCGGAATAATGCAATGTACATTCGAATCCTGAGGCTGATTGAGATACTGCTGATTGAGGTTTGATAAACGATAAAAGCAGAAAAACTATAAAATAACAGCCAATGAAACGCATAATGAAAAATAGTCTGATCTTAATGAACTAACTAACGTTGATGTTCAACCTGTTAAATGATGTAAATATAACAAATAATCCAGATGATCAAAAAAAAATGAATTTAAACCTCAAGCCTGATGTAATCAATCATTAAGGGAATATCGATCAGTTTGATTCCATGCACAGCCAGGTAACGACTGTCGTCGTAAAGCACCTTTGAAAACCAGTCGGTGTCCATGTTTGATGCTTTCAAACAGAGGATGTAATTTTCAATGGCCTTTTGTTTATCTCCGCGGCACCAGGATATGTGCCCCAGGTTCATGAAATCATTTTTTCCGGCGCCATTAGGCAGCGCTTTCTCAAGGTACTTGGATGCATTGTCGAACTTGCCCAGCATGAAGGAACACCACGAAATCGGCCGGTACACCTTATGATTGGCAGGTTGCAGATATTCCACCTTGAAATAATACTTCAGCGCTTTTTCATATTCTCCCATTTCCATGTAGATATGACCAAGATAGGCCTGAACCTGCAGGTTATCGGGCTCCAGCTTTTCAGCCTCGAGGTAATATCCCACGGCAAGTTCAAATTCGCCCTTTTTGCGGTAGCACCAGGCAATCCGGGTAATCAGCCACAACTTATTTTTATCCAGCAGTTCCGCCTTGTGATAATATTCCAATGCCTTATCCAGATCGCTCAGCTGCTGGCAGCAATACCCGATCTTTTCAAACAATTCGTAACTGTGACTGTTCTCCACAATCTGTCTGAATATCAACAGCGCATCATGATAATAATTCTTTTCGAAGAAAAATTCACCGATGTTCCTCAATATTTTCACATCGTCGATCCACTTCTTGAAAAAGCCGGTTTCATAAATGGCAACCGGAAGCTTGAATATGTCGTCGAATTCAGCTCGCATCGGATGCAGCTTATAGAACCGGTACAGATCGTGGAAATATTGTGTGATGATTACCTTGGTGCGTGCATCCGTGTTGATCAGCTCATCATCGAGCGCCATTTCATTCATGGCTTTCAGTTCCATATTGAACAATTCCATTACCGTTGATTTCTGAAAATCGGGCATGTGCCGGATGTTCAAACAAAACGAGTATTTATCGGAGTTGCACAGAAAATTACTCCGCTCAATGCCTTCCCCGAATTGCTGTAGGTCGACCCCCCCGCTGACACCCTTGAAAGACGCAGATATATATTCATTTTCCTTATAAAAAGGCAGCAACCAATTGTTCACCTCATTGAAAAAATCAAACTGTTTGAGCATGGCAAAGGCTCCTAAAAATACGTCGGCACCTTCCATCTGAAGATTGGTAAATTCTTCGAGTTTGCTGTACACATCGGGAGCATCCTTAAAGACTTTTTCCCATTCCGGATTCTTTTCCTCCGGATTCATAGAAAGCATATTTTCAAGATCGAGCTTCTCCTCAAGTTTTGATTTGATCCGGATCATCTCCGGCAGAATTTCCTGCTGGATCTTTCGGGTAATTTTTTCTGTTTCCCGGGCTTTAACAAACTGCTGAATGATGATTTCAATGGTATTGTCAATTTGCCGGGTACCTTGCAAAGCCTTTAAACGCTGTAGAATTTCAGGATAATACTCAATCCGGCGGTCATAATACGCCAGTCCCAAAACCAGCCCAACCAGTGCACGCTGCCATACCTGATTCTGTCCGCTTTCATAAAAGCCAAATAAGAGGTCAATTTTATCACTGTCAAAATGGCGCAATAATGACAGGGTAAGACTGCTCACCAGGATGCATTTGTCATACCAGGCCAGGGCATTGGAGCCGGAAATTCTTCTAATCAATGCAGTTTCGGTATCTTTGAGCTTGTCGGAATGCCAGACAATCCGGAACAGAGCCCTTATGCTGTCCCTGTATTCCGCGCTGTCATAAATCAGGTCAGTTGCTGACTGTTCTCCGTCTTCCCTACGCGATTCATTCTGAAGAATCAGCTTTTCGAATGTTCTGGAAATATCGGACAAGGTACTCTCGGCAAGCGATTCAGGCATGATCTTCAGGTTGTAATAATTCAGCAGGTTGTTGTTCCTGATAATTTCCTCCTTAACATCATCGGCCAGTGCAATGATATCCCTGATCATCCGTTGGTAAACCTTTTCTTTCTGCGGATCATCGCTATATTCAAATGCATATTTAAGCATATTAATATAGGTATCAACATGACCATCCAGCTGCAGCCTGTAATCCCTGTTTTTGCAGTGGTTGCATAAAACCTCAAGGGTGTCCAGGGCATCCTTGATCCGGCTTTTGCCGATGTAATCAAATACCTGAATATATTTTGATTGAAGTTCCCGGTAAGTCATGCCTGATATATTAATGAACTATGGGTTGATCAAGATGTATGCCAAATTGCACACCCTGCCACTGCCACTGCTACTGCCTACTGATAAAAGGCCTTTCTCTTCGATGAGTCAAAAAACCTGTAAAGCAGTATTCCTCCTACGAACCCCCCGATGTGTGCCCAGAATGCAATACCGGTAGCACTGTCTGACAGCATGAGCGAACTGGTTCCACTGAGCAGCTGTATTAAAAACCAGATGCCTATGTAAATGAGGGCCGGAATGGGTATAAACAGGGGGATGATGAAGATAGGTACAAGAGATACGATGGTGCTTTTGGGAAACATGAACATATAGGCTGCCATAATGCCCGAAATGGCTCCGGAGGCACCAATAGCCGGAACCGGTGAGTTGCGGTGCAGGATAAAATGGGTGAAACTGGCGAGAATTCCGCAAAGTATGTAGAACATAAAATACCTCAGCTTACCCATCCGGTCTTCCACGTTGTCACCGAATATAAAAAGGATCCACATGTTTGAGATCAGGTGCAGCCAACCCCCGTGCAAAAACATATTGGAAAAAAAAGGCCGGAGAATGGTAATTCTGAATTCGTAAAGATTATCAACTTCCAAAAGCCTTACCTTATCCGGAACCAGTCCGAAATTGTATATCATCATTTCGGCCTGCTGGTTGTTGAGCATAAATACCTCAAACACAAAAACGGCCACATTGGTTATGATCAGCAGCCAGGTGACAATGGGAAAACTCCGGGAAGGTATTGTATCATGTAGGGGTATCAATGTGCTTTACATTTGGCTGGTTTGCATTGTAAAAATATAAAAAAATGCAGATTATCAGGCAATGCGCTAGCAAATGCAGAAACGCTTATTATATTTCAGGCAAATACGCTGCGCCAGATCGCGGCTGGATTTCAGTGAAGGTGGTAATCCGCCTCCCGGAGCGGTCCAATGGCCGCAAAAATAAAAGTCAGACAATCCGGGTAATTCCATATCTACCGGAGATGCAGCCAAAAGATCTTTACCCGGCATCCAGCCCTGCACACTACCCATCCAGTTATTTGTATACCTGTGGTAAGTAGCCGGTGTAACAACATCCATAACCTCTAAAGACTGCCGGAGTCCCGGAACCTTTTTGTTCAGCTGGTCAAGGATCAGCTCAGCGAATTGTGTTTTTTGTTTGATGTATTGGTCATAGTCACTTGCCCTTAGATTAATCCAGTATTCACCGTTACTTGTATACAAGCTGGCAGCAATGGTCGTTTTGCCTTTGGGTGCCAGATTGGGGTCATAATGGTAAAAATGAAGTTCCAAGCGTCTGTATTCAGTCCCGTCAGGTGAAAAAGCAGGGGTGTCAATCGGAAACTTAATCAAATGGGGCTGTTCCTTATAGGTTTTATTCACCCCAAGCAACACCATAAACACAGATGGATATACCTTGGGCTTGGTGTTTGTAGCCAGATCCAGAATCTTCCTGTTGACGTATTTTCCTTCCAATGCTTCAAAAACAGTGTGGTGCCAGTCTGCAGCCGAAATAACAAGATCAGCCTGTACTTCTGCTCCGTTGTTCAAAACAAGTCCCCTTGCTGCCGATTCCTGTGTGACAATATGTTTCACAGGCGAATTGTAATGGATTCGTCCACCCAGCGAACCATAACGCGTTGCTATGTGGCTCATGAACTTTAATGACCCGCCAATGGGATAACCTGCACTCTTTTTATCGAAAACCGACAGGGGCATTGTCAGAATCAGCAGCTTCTGTTCATCACCATCATAAAGCAACTCAAAAGCCTCCTTCAGAAAAGGATTCGACAATTTTCGTGCAAAAGTGAGGTTTGTTTCGTCCTTCCATTTCAGGTACTGCCAAACCAGCGGAAGGTAGGTGATCATGGCCATCTTTTTTCGCAATGGCTGCAATTCAGGAATATTATCCAGCATCGGGGGCATCTCGTAACGCTTCATGGTACGCATTACGCCGGTTAGGCTTTTTATCAGGGAAGCATCTTCGGGTGCATTGTCCAGCATGTACGATTCAAGCCGGTCAATATTCGTATACAGATGAAAAACCTTGTTTCCATGACGATCGCCGTTTTCTGCAAGTTCAACATCCATGCGCACATCATGATTTACAAAATCAACAGAAGGCATGTCAATAAGCTCATTCCATAACCCGTAAAAGGGACTTCCGCTGCCCGAGCCCATCACCCAGTGAAGACAGCCGTCAAAAGTAAAATCACCACGCTTCCAGCTGGCACATAAACCACCGGGGAGTATATTTTTTTCATAAATTTCGGTTTCAAAGCCATTCATTTGCAAATAACAGCCCACAGACAACCCGGAAATTCCCGCACCAATAATGGCTATTTTCATCTAAAACAGATTACCTTCTCTTGTTTACTCTTTCACAGGGACAGGGAACCTGCCCCAGTTTTCCTTTTCCTATCCTTCCGGAGGAACTGCAACTGCTCATCAATGCCAAACAAAAGATGAGCAATAACGGATAGCACATTTTCAGCATTCTGAAGAATAATCCGGGAATCATTTTCATATCACAGTTATGGGATATACAGTTCACTGGTAACAAAGATAGCAGGAAAAATCATTTTACCTTTACTGTTAAGCGGGCTTTATAATTATACTGACTGAAAACCAGCCCGGCAATAACTACAGCAATCCCCGCAAGTTTGAGAAATCCAAATTTCTCATGAAGTACCAGAAAGGCCAATAAAGCAGTAAAAACCGGGATCAGGTTGATAAATAAATTGGTTCGGGCCATGCCGATCTTCTGTATGGAATACACAAAAAACAGGAAAGCAAAAGTAGATGAAAAAACTGCCAGCTTAATCACCGGCAAAACCATTTCAAATGTATGCTGGGTGTGAACAAACCGGGCAAAAGACATGATAAAAAAAAGCGGCAGGAAGTAAATCAACCCAAGCGTGTTCTGGTAAGTTACTATGGTAAAAGTGTTATACTGTTCTGCCAGTTTTCTCACAAAAACCGAATGAAACACTGCCGAAAGTATAGCAACCAGCATCAGTATCACCCCGGCAAAAGACGTTGGCTGTCCGCTGTTATCGCCCATGATGACCAGCGCAACCCCGCCAATCGAAATAAAAAGGCCAATATAATTGGTAACTGTAAATTTTTCCCTGAACAGGTACCATGCAGGTATGGGAACCAGCAGGGGTATGAGCGATATCATAATGGACGCCAGCGTGGGGGTGATCAGGTTAACCCCATAGCATTCTCCCAAAAAATAAAGGAAAGGCTCGAAAAAAGCCAGCAACAAAAACCAGGTAAAATGTTTCCGCTTCACGCGCTGCAATTTCCGAAAGCTCACAGACAGCAGAAAAAGCAACGGAACTGCAATAATCAGCCTGAATACAATAAGTGTAACCGGATCATAATATTGGAAAACCTGCTTGTACCAGATGAAGCTGAAACTCCAGAATAACATGGCAAGGATAACCGGACCATAGGAAAACAGCGGGCGTCGCAAATTCATGGCATATTTTTTGCGCGGTAAATCTACGCTAAAACAACAAATTCTGTCCTGCCTGGAAAATGAAAATAATCATATTATTTCAACATGTTGATTTTTTTGCAGTTTGAGGGCACGGCATCAGGATTATTTGTAATTAGATTGAATAAAATTTTGAAAAAAGGCAAAGATTGCCTATATTGAGGCAAAAGAAGATTTAGCTTTTTTTATGAGTTGCCCAGGCAACAAAAAGCGCTTTTTTTTGTTAATTTGTGTACTACGCGTAATTACTATTTAAACCAAATGTCAACATGAGGCAGTTAAAGATAACCAAATCCATCACCAACAGAAATAGCGATTCACTTGAGAAGTATTTACATGATATTGGTAAGGAAGAGCTCATCACTCCCGAGGAGGAAGTGGAGCTTGCCAAGCGTATCAAAATGGGAGACCAGGAAGCTCTTGAAAAACTCACCAAAGCAAATCTTCGCTTTGTTGTTTCTGTAGCCAAGCAATATCAGCATCAGGGCTTAAGTTTGCCCGACCTGATTAATGAAGGAAATCTGGGACTGATCAAAGCAGCCAAAAAATTTGATGAGACCAAAGGATTCAAGTTTATTTCCTATGCTGTTTGGTGGATCAGGCAGTGCATTCTTCAGGCTCTGGCCGAACAATCGAGGATCGTCAGGCTTCCGCTTAACAAAATAGGTGCGCTGAATAAGATAAACAGGGCATTTTCCCAGTTGGAGCAGGAACATGAAAGAGAACCCTCGCCCGAGGAAGTTGCTAAAATACTGGAGCTACCTGAAGGCAAGGTGGCCGGCACGTTGGAATTATCCGGACGGCATTTGTCAGTTGACGCTCCTTTCCAGGATGGAGAAGAAAATAGCCTGCTTGATGTTCTTCCCAGCCATGATACCCCAACAACTGACAACAAGTTGATTGAAGAATCGCTGGCCAAGGAAATCGAACGTACATTAAGTACTCTTCCCGAAAAAGAAAGCAGCGTGATCAGGGCTTTTTACGGAATAGGAACCAAGCCCATGTCACTCGAAGAAATAGGGGCCACCATTGGTATTTCACGTGAGCGCACCAGGCAAATTAAAGAAAAAGCCATCAAGCACCTGCGTCAGAAATCGAAAAACAGGTTACTAAAAACCTATCTCGGATAATATAACACAAAAAACCCCGCCTGCCAGCGGGGTTTTTTTATCAATATACCCGGGCTGTTTTCTTTCGCTTCAGCACCAAACCTGTTCTGCTGGGCAGGTAAAGCATCAGGTAGTAAGATGATCCGTGCCTGATGTTGTTTCGGGCAATATAGGTAAGATTTTCATCTACATTTCCGTTACCCCCGTATGCAGTGTTGTCTGTGTTCAATACAATCCGGTATTTGCCGGGGGTGGCCTTAATACCGTAATCGGTAAACGATTTTACCGGGTTAAAATTGAAAACAAACAGGTGTTCCCCCCTTTCAAAGGCCAGCACCTGGTCCGCGCGGTTGTCCGCAACCAAATTGCAATATTTCTCATCATAAAACCGGTTGCCGGAAATCAGACCGATCATATCCCTGTCGAAATCGCCTAGGTAATGGTATTTGAGCAGATGATCGTCAACCAGATTCCATTGCCGCCTGGCATACTGATAGGACCAGTTGTTGCCCGCCCTGGGAAAATCAATCCATTCGGGATGACCAAATTCATTTCCCATAAAATTCAGGTACCCCCCTCCACCTGTAGCTGCTGTAACAAGCCGGATCATTTTATGCAGGGCAATTCCCCGGTCAACTTTCAAGCTGGGAATAGTTTTGCTCATGGCAAAATACATTTCCTGGTCAAGCAGTCTGAATATCAGCGTTTTGTCGCCTACAAGCGCCTGGTCATGTGACTCTGCATACGAAATAGTTTTCTCATCGGCCCGCTTGCTGGTTAACTCATGGTATAGCTCAGAAACATTCCAGCTTTCGTCAGGTAATTCCTTAATGATCTTAATCCAGTAATCGGGCACACCCATGGCCATTCTGTAATCGAACCCATACCCTCCCTGTTCAAAAGAAGCTGCCAACCCCGGCATTCCGCTCATTTCTTCAGCAATGGTAATGGCTCCGGGGTTCACCTGTTTGATCAGTTTGTTTGCCAGCGCCAGGTAGGTTATGGCATCTTCATCCTGCAAGCCATCATAATACATTCCATAATTGGTAAAATTTCGGGAAAGGCCATGATCGTAATACAACATGCTGGTGACACCATCAAAGCGGAATCCGTCGAAACGATACTCATCCAGCCAAAACTTGCAGTTTGAGAGCAGAAAATGGATCACTTCATTCCTGCCATAGTCGAAACACAGGGAATCCCAGGCAACATGTTCCCTGCGTATGCCCTCATGAAAATACTGGTAAGGCGTTCCGTCGAAATTTCCCAGGCCTTCCAGCTCATTCTTAACCGAATGGGAATGTACCAGGTCCATAATGACCGCAATACCCATACCATGCGCAGTATCTATGAGTTGCTTGAGATCTTCGGGAGTGCCAAAACGCGACGATGCAGCATAGAAATTGGAAACGTGATATCCGAATGAGCCATAATAAGGATGCTCCTGAACAGCCATCAGTTGTATGGTATTGTAACCTGCCTTTTGAATCCGGGGCAGAACATGCAACCTGAATTCATTGTAAGAGCCGGTTTTTTCCTCTGTAGTACTCATGCCTACATGGGCTTCATATATAAGTGGAGAACGTGAAACTGCGTCAACAGGGTCATTTTGCCATCGGTATTCTTCTGAAGGTGACCAAACCTGGGCATTGTAAACCTTGGTGCGCTCATCCTGAACCGCCCTTCTGACATACGAAGGAAGCCTGTGACCCTGGCCTTTGTTCCAGTGAACTGAGAGCTTAAATAAATCACCATGACCCAGTAAATCCAATGGCATCGCAATCTCCCACACCCCATTATCCATCCTTTTCAAACGATACCGGTCTGATTCATTCCAATGATTAAATTCACCTATTATGAAAATCTCAGTAGCACTGGGAGCCCACTCCCTGAAAATCCATCCATGGGGTGTGCGATGCAGCCCAAAGTACAAATAACCTGTAGCAAAACCTGCCAGGTTCTTCAGTTTGCCTTTCAATTCAGATTCTTTTTCAGCCACCTTCATCGCCCGTCGGTAAATGATTTCGGCATAAGGTTCAAGCCACTTATCGTTGGCTGCAATTGCAGGGACTTTGTTCATCATAACATGAATGTTAATGTGAAATGAATTCACCTTCTAAATTTAGAAATTAATCAGCTATATCATCTCATGAAAAGAATATTTTAAAAATTCTGAGCTATTTGACGTATTCTCAAATGGTTGTCACATAAACCCAATATATACACCATATTTTGTTACAGATATGCTAACTTTGCTGCCTCCTGATTAAGATCAATATTGAAGATAATCAACGACATATCTCAGTTTCATGCGGCAAACCCGGTGGTTACCATTGGTATATTTGATGGTGTTCACCGGGGACATGTTGAAATTCTCAGGCGCATTCGTGAACTGGCAACTAAATACAATGGTGAGTCAGTAGTAATCACGCTATGGCCGCACCCCCGTTTTGTTTTGCAGCCTGAAAACAAGGAATTGCGACTTCTGTCGTCGCTTGATGAAAAAACCGGGTTAATTGCACAGCACGGCATTGACAACCTGATCATCCTGCCTTTCGACCAGAATCTGGCGAATATCACCTATGACCGATTTGTCAGTGATTACCTGGTGGGAAGAATTGGTGCACGGCATGTTGTTGTGGGTTTCAACCACCATTTCGGAAAGGACAGGAAAGGAACTTTTGAAAACCTTCAGATTAGTGCCAGAGAACATGGAATTAAAGCAGAGAGACTGGAACAGGTGATTATTGATAATACTTATGTCAGTTCGTCAGCTGTAAGGCATATGATTGAAGAAGGGCGGATAAGTTCAGCAAATAACATCCTCGGATACCCCTATTTTATCCAGGGCAAAGTTGTGGAAGGAATTAAACTGGGAAGAAAACTCGGATATCCTACTGCCAACATTTTGCTGAACGAACCCGTGAAACTATTGCCCAGAAATGGCGTTTACGCTGTAGTGGTAAAAATTGATGACCAGTTTCACAAAGGCATGCTCAGCATTGGGGTAAGGCCCACTATTGATTTACCCCAACACGACCGGACCATTGAAGTCAATTTGTTCGATTTTGACGAAGGCCTCTATGGTAAACACATCCAAATCAACTTTCTGGAATGGCTGAGAAGTGAAAAAAAATTTGACAGCCTGCAGGAATTAAAAGAACAAATTGCAACAGATAAAGAAGAAGTACTTAAAATTTTCGAAACATTTCCTTACAATCGTGAGTTAAAATAAATCAAGCTATTTAATAATTATGAAAACTGAAACCATGACTGAATTACTTCCTTACAAGGTGCAAGATATAAGCCTTGCTGAATTTGGCCGAAAAGAAATTGAAATTGCCGAAAAAGAAATGCCGGGTTTGATGGCTATTCGCCAGAAATATGCTGCTGAAAAGCCGCTGAAAGGAGCCCGGATTTCCGGCTCGCTGCACATGACCATACAGACAGCCGTACTTATTGAAACACTCGTTGACCTGGGTGCCGATGTACGCTGGGCCAGCTGCAACATTTTCTCCACCCAGGATCATGCAGCAGCTGCCATTGCCAAAGCAGGCATACCTGTTTTTGCCTGGAAGGGTGAAACATTGGAAGAATACTGGTGGTGTACCGATCAGGCATTGACCTTTCCCGGTGGACAAGGGCCCAACCTGATCGTTGATGACGGTGGTGATGCCACCCTGCTCATCCACCTGGGTTATAAAGCAGAAAAGGACGCCAAAGTCCTCGATAAAAAGGCTGAAAGCCATGAAGAAGAGGTTATTCTTCAATTGCTGAAAAAGACGCTAAAGGAAGATCACGGTAAATGGCACCGCTTTGTCAATGCCTGGAAAGGTGTTTCCGAAGAAACCACTACCGGAGTTCACCGCCTTTACCAAATGATGGAAAAGGGAGAATTGCTTGTACCTGCAATTAACGTGAACGATTCTGTTACCAAGAGCAAATTCGACAACCTCTATGGTTGCCGTGAATCGCTTGCTGATGGAATCAAACGCGCTACCGATGTGATGATCGCCGGTAAGGTGGTTGTGGTATTGGGATATGGTGATGTGGGAAAAGGCTGTGCCCGTTCCATGAGAGCTTACGGTGCCCGTGTGCTGGTTACAGAAATTGATCCGATTTGCGCCCTCCAGGCTGCCATGGAAGGTTTTGAAATAACCACCATGGAAGAAGCAGTTAAGGAAGGTAATATCTTTGTTACCACCACCGGAAACAGGGATGTGATTACCATTGATCACATGATTCAGATGAAAGATCAGGCTATTGTTTGCAATATTGGCCATTTCGATAATGAAATCCAGGTCGATAAACTGGTTACCTACCCCGGTGTAAAACACCTGAACATCAAACCCCAGGTGGATAAGTATAGCTTCCCGAAGGGCAACTCGATATTTCTGCTTGCCGAAGGCCGCCTGGTTAACCTGGGTTGCGCCACAGGTCACCCCTCATTTGTGATGAGCAATTCCTTCTCTAACCAAACACTTGCTCAAATCGACCTTTGGAAGAATAAGTATGAAATTGGTGTTTACCGCCTCTCCAAAAAACTGGACGAGGAAGTAGCCCGGCTGCACCTGGGACAACTGGGCGTTAAGCTTACCGTACTTACGCCACAACAGGCTGAATACATTGGTGTACCTAAAGAAGGACCTTACAAGCCGGAACATTACAGATATTAGAAGAAGCCATTGGCCATTAGCCTTTAGCTTTTAGCTTTTAGCTGCTGGCTTTGGCCAATGGCTAACAGCTAAAGGCCAATGGCTAATGGCTAACAGCTAATGGCATTCTTATGAAAATTGATCAACATACCAAAATCGGCTGGATTGGAACCGGTGTGATGGGTAAATCCATGTTCGGTCATTTGCTGGACAAAGGGTACAAGGGGTTTGTTTATACCCGTACCCGGGAAAAGGCCGCTAAAGCGATTGATAAAGGCGCCGTTTGGTGTAATTCGCCTGCCGAGTTAGCACAACAGGCCGATATTGTTTTCACCATGGTGGGCTTTCCTGCCGATGTGCGTGAGGTTTACCTGGCACCGGGCTCACTGATCGGCACAGCAAAACCGGGAACCATACTGGTGGACATGACCACCACCAGTCCTTCCCTTGCCGTTGAAATATACCAAAAAGCCATGGCAAAAGGTATTTTCACGCTCGACGCACCTGTTTCAGGAGGGGATGTGGGTGCCCGTAATGCCGCACTTTCCATTATGGCAGGAGGCGATGAAGCTGTTTTTAACGCGGTGATGCCTCTTTTCAGCATCATGGGGAAAAAATCCGTTTACCAGGGAAAAGCCGGATCGGGCCAGCATACCAAAATGTGCAACCAGATACAAATTGCCGGTACCATGATTGGCATGTGCGAGTGCCTGCTATATGGATATAAGGCGGGACTTGACCTGGAAACCATGCTCAGCTCTATATCCGGAGGAGCAGCTGCATGCTGGTCGCTCGACAACCTGGCCCCGCGCATTCTGAAACGAGATTTTGAACCCGGCTTTTTTGTTGAACATTTTATTAAAGATATGGGCATCGCCCTGGAAGAAGCCCGACGTATGGAAATTTCATTGCCCGGACTGGCTTTGGCACACCAGCTATACCAATCGGTTTCTGATCTTGGTTATGGCAGAAAGGGCACACAAGCACTCATGCTTGCTCTTGAGCATATTTCGGGCAGCAAATAAGGTTACTCAATCAGCAAAATTGCAATCCTGTTCATCTCCGCAGGATTCTCGGAAACTACGCTAATTTCAATTCCAGCATTCTTTGCGGTCCGGTAAACATCAACGGCAAAGCTTTCCGGACTGGGTCTTGACCTTTTTTTATCCTTGCAGTCGAACCGGTTACCTGAACAATCGTTACACAATGTACAACAGGTTTGATTCAGCAGAAATACTTTGGGATAGTTCATCAGAAAGATCTCCCTTTCCAGATCAAGTAATTTACCGGTCATTTCTGCGGACCAGTCGGACGGATAAGCATCCTTATCGGCATATTTCTTCAGGCTAATGATCAGTCCCTTGCTGTATTCATTGAAGAAACTTTCACAATCACTTACCGACGGCGTATTGGGCGGACAGGTACCCAACCCGTAATCGGCACAGCCAAACATGCACTTCACGCGCACCCATTGGGCAACTATTATTTCCTTGGGATTAATCCATTTATAATCCGCTATTCCAAGTTGTGCCAGGGAAGATTCGATTTTTTCCTTGTTTGTCATTTGGTGCAGGTTTTTGGGTATGACTGACAACGATGGTACAAGGTAAGAAAAAAGAGAAAAATAAATAATGATTATCCATAGCATTATTCACTAGCCCCAGCATACATGCCGGGTTATTTTAATGATGAATTTGTAAAAATTTATGGCTTTAACGTAATTAAGGGCTAAAGCCCTGCGGGGGATGTATAATTTTTCCGAGATCCCCGGCATGAATGCCGGGGCTAGTAATAGGCGGTTTTCCAATCAATAGCCCGGATATTCATACCAGGTATTTTATTGAAAATGATTGTTGGTTCCCTCATCAATAGCCTCGGCATCCATGCCGGGTATTCCAATGAATATGTTGAATGGTTCATTCATCAATAGCCCCGGCATTCATGCCGGGTATTCCAATGAATATGTTGAATGGTTCATTCATCAATAGCCCCGGCATTCATGCCG
>CAYTNC010000026.1:0-27169 GCA_964438935.1 uncultured Bacteroidales bacterium | reverse complement strand
TACATTCCGGATATCCTTCATTCAAAAATAAAATAGGGCGCAAAGATATAATAAAACTTGAAATTGTAATGCAATGAAAGAATTCCTGTCAGATTATGCTGATTTCAACACCAATCGGACTATCCGGGCAGGTGGAAAAATTTGGCCGGATCATGAAAGTTGAGCAAATTTAGCACAAAGAATGACACAGACCCCTTTTTTTAATGTACAAAAAAAATAACGGTCATTTTGATATTTCTTTCATTTATGGGTTTACATGCATACAATCAACTACCTCACGCCGTAGATCGGGTTGATATTAAAAAATGCATGGGCGCTGATACAACACAGCATCTTACCCTGCATCTTGGATCCTGAATTGTAATTGTGCAAAATAGATTTTCATGATCTCTGATTTCTCTATATTTTTGCCGTTTAATTATAGTGTTACAACGTGAGTAGTGTTTTTTTACCATTTGTTACAGCCATATATATAAGTTCTCATGCAATTTCCAAAACTGATCAACCTGTCCGATGAAAAGGGAGGTATTCCTGAATTACTGACCATTGCATTTCCCATGATCATTGCCACTGCCTGCGATGGTGTAATGACGTTAACCGACCGGCTTTTTCTTGCCCGCCTGGGTCCCGAACTGATGAACGCGGCCATGGGTGGTGGCATAGCCATGCAAATGATGATTTTCTTTTTTATGGGGCTTACTGGTTATACCAATGCCCTGGTGGCGCAATTCTATGGATCGGGGCAGAAAAATATGGCTGCAGTGGCTGCATTTCAGGCTGTTATTGTGGCATTGGTGGCATACCCCGTGGTGCTTTTATGCAGGCCGCTGGCACATAGTTATTTCCAATTTATGAACCTGCCGGCGGCGCAATTGGAATATCAGATTGTATATTTCAATATTGTTATTTACGGGGCCGTCTTCAGCATTTTACGAAACAGCCTGAGTTGTTATTTCTCAGGAATCGGGCGCACCAAAGTTGTAATGGTTGCAACTTTAACAGCCATGGTGGTGAACGTTGGGCTCGACTATGTGATGATTCACGGAAGATTTGGATTTCCAGCTATGGGCATCAGGGGCGCGGCTTATGCTACTGTTATTGGGGGTGTGTGCGGACTGGTGGTGCTTATTATAGCCTATGTTGGTAAGAAGAACTGGCACAATTATGATGTAGCACGATCTTTCCGATTTGATTCAAAGGCCATGCGCAAATTGCTGTATTTTGGATATCCGGCCGGTTTGGAATTGTTCCTGAATTTTCTGGCCTTCAGCGCCATGATCTCTCTTTTTCATTCCCAGGGTAATGTGGTGGCAACTGCAAGCACCATCATGTTTAACTGGGATCTGGTATCCTTTATTCCGTTGCTTGGTATTGAAATTGCAGTTACCAGTCTGGTTGGCCGTTATATGGGAGCCAATGATCCGGATACAGCGCATCGGGCAGCTATCTCAGGCATCAAAACAGGAATCCTGTATTCTGTTTTCATACTTTTCCTTTTTGTGCTGATTCCGGAAACCCTGGTTATGGTGTTCCGGCCCGAAACCCCCAACAGCGTATTTACAGATGCAGTACCCATTGCCAAGGCAATGATCAGGCTGGCATCCATTTACGTGCTGGTGGAAGCTGTGATGGTAGCCATTGTGGGTGCTTTAAGAGGAGCCGGGGATACACATTTCACCATGCTCATTTCAGTGGCTGGCCATTGGTTGCTGCTGCCCATTTTGTACCTGCTGATGAATGTGCTTGGCCAGTCAGCTGTGAGCGGATGGCTGGGACTCATCATCTTTTTCAATCTTTTCTGTGGGGTGCTTATTCTCAGGTACCGCAGCGGAAAGTGGAGGAAGATTAAGGTATTAGGGGGAGGGGAGGAGTAGTGGCATGCTTCGGCTCCGCTCAGCACACAAAAGAGATCAGCAGCGGCAGTGGCAGTGGCAGCTGGCAAATATAAACACCGGAATGATATACATAATATATGCAGGGGATATTTATATATATAGAATATGGGCAATTCTGTCGCCAAATTTTCGGTGAATATTTTGGCGGCTAAGGCTAAATGCACTATCTTGCGCAACTTAATTTAAAACATTCTATTATGCTACATTATAAAGAATTGGGGTTGGTGAATTCCAGGGAACTGTTTAAGAATGCTGTGAAAGGCGGATATGCCATACCTGCGTTTAACTTCAACAATCTCGAGCAAATGCAGGCTATTATTACTGCCTGTGTTGAAACAAAATCCCCGGTTATTCTACAGGTATCAAAGGGTGCCCGTAAGTATGCCAATCAAACTTTGCTCCAGTATCTGGCCAAGGGTGCTGTTGAGTATGCCAAGGAACTGGGCTACGCCATACCTATTGTGCTTCATTTGGATCATGGTGATTCTTTTGAAACCTGCAAATCATGTATCGAAAGTGGCTTTTCATCGGTGATGATCGACGGATCGCATTTCCCTTATGACGAGAATGTAAGACTCACCAGGCAGGTGGTTGAATTTGCCCACCAGTATGATGTTACCGTTGAAGGTGAACTGGGTGTACTGGCAGGTATTGAGGATGAGGTTGTAGCTGAGCATTCTTCCTATACCCGTCCCGAAGAAGTTGAAGATTTTGTAAAGAAGACCGGTGTTGATTCACTGGCTATATCAATAGGAACTTCACATGGCGCATTCAAATTCAAGGTAAAACCAGGTGAGCTTCCTCCTCCGTTAAAATTTGACATTCTCGAAGAAGTTGAAAAACGCATTCCCGGTTTCCCCATTGTGCTGCATGGTGCTTCTTCAGTACCTCAGGATATCGTAGCCGAAATCAACCAGTATGGTGGTAAAATGGAAAATGCCACAGGCGTTTCTGAAGATCAGCTTCGCAGAGCTGCTGGTTCTGCAGTTTGCAAGATCAACATCGACAGTGACGGCCGGCTTGCTATGACGGCTGCCATCCGTAAAGTTCTGGTAGAAAAACCCGGAGAATTTGATCCGCGCAACTACCTCGGACCTGCCCGCGACAAGCTCAGGGAGCTTTACAAACACAAAATTGTAAACGTACTGGGTAGTGCCAACAGGGTTTAGCAATCCTCAGGTAAAACATTTTTATGGTAGAGACGCATAATCTGCGGGTGAGATGCCATAATCAATCATACGTATAGAGACGCATAATCATGCGTCTCTACGTTTTTTATGGTGTACTTTTTGTGTGCTCAATGAACATGTGGTTGTAATTCTATCGGAATAAACTAATTTTATAGCTTGTTTTGATTCAAAGCGCGAAATTGTCTGTATGAAAGCAATTTTAAGAAAGCACCTGCTGATTCTTGCACTTACCGGCCTTTCTTTTTCCGGATCTTCCCAGTTTTACAACGGCCATCAGATGAGTTTTGGCAAAAACCGGGTTCAATACAATGAATTCGTGTGGTCGTTTTCCCGACATGAAAAATTCGACGTTTACTTCAACGAGGATGGGAAAAATCTGGCTGACTATACTGTTGATTATGCCGAAAAGATCATACCGCGTGTTGAGGCATTTTTTGATTATACCATGGAAAAACGAATACTTTTTGTGGTATACAACAGGCTCACCGATTTCAGGCAAAGCAATATCGGGCTGGTAACCGGAAAGGATGAATACAATACAGGGGGTACCACTAATGTTAGTCGCAACAAGGCATTTCTTTATTTCGAAGGAGATTTTGACAAATATGACGAGCAGATTGTTGCTGCCATCACCCGCATTGTAGTGAACGAGATGCTTAACGGCTCCGACCTGCTTGACAATGTAACCAGCTCAACCCTTATTAATGTTCCCAAATGGTATAGTGAGGGTCTGGTGGCATATCTTTCAAAGCAATGGGATATTGAAACGGAAAATGCAGTTAAGGATGGCATTGTTAATGGCAGGTATGAAAAGTTCAACCGGCTTACCGGTGACGATGCGGTTTATGCAGGTCATTCTTTCTGGAAATATATTGCAGACACTTATGGGGAAACAGTAATACCGAATATGATTTACCTCACCAGCATCAGTAAGTCGATTAAATCGGGTTTTATGAATGTACTGGGGCTTAATCTGAAGGACCTTTCCTACGAATGGACTGGTTATTACCTGAACCTTTTTGCCGATGATGAAGGTGCTCAGAAAACTCCTGATACTGGAAAAATGCTCAAGAAAACCCGGAAAGGAGTTCGATACGAGCACATCAGAATCAGTCCGACTGGTAATTATATTACTTATGTCACCAATGAAATGGGGCTCTACAGGATATGGATGCTGGATGTAAAAACAGGTAAGAAAAAGAAAATCCTCAGACGGGAACACCGGCTGGAACAGATTACCGATTACAGTTATCCGGTTATAGCCTGGCATCCCTCAGCCAGGTACATTGCTTTTATTACAGAAGAAAAGGGCGGATTAAAGCTCTACTATTATAGCATTGCTGAGAAAAAGTTAACGGTCAGAAACTTCCTCTATTTCGACAAAGTGCTTAGCTTTTCATTTTCTCAAGACGGTTCAAAATTTGTTTTTTCAGGGACCCGACTGGGGAAAACAGATATTTATGTTCATGACATTGTTTCTTCAACCAACATGCAGATTACCAATGATGTGTCTGATGATTTAGATCCCAGATTCATTGATGGGGACCGGAAAATAATTTTTAGCTCAAACCGCTTGTCTGACACTCTTTCTGTTGCCACAGGAACACAAGAAAGGGCGTTTACCAAAGAACTCTTTATTTACGATTTTAAAGGCCGTTCGGATGGACTGATGCGATTGAACGACAACAGCAGCAATAATAATTTTGATCCGGAAGAAATTGGAGAAAACAGGTTCATTCAGTTGAGTGATGACCTGGGCACAGTAAACAGGTATGTTTCAAAATTCGACAGTACGGTCAGTTTCATTGATACCACCATTCATTACCGTTATTTTGCTGAAACGGCGCCTTTGACGCAGTTTTCAAGAAACATCATGGAACAAGATTATCAGAAAACACCGGGATTGGTTGCTGATATTATATTCAACAAGGGCAGGTACAACATTTACATGAATCCGCTTGATGAGCTGGATGTGATTTCTGAAAAAGCAGAAGTGACATCATCACAAAAGGTACGTAGGAAGATGTGGGCGGCAAGGGACAGTATCCGCAACATAAAGCAGAAAGTTATACCAATTACCCGGGTTGCTGACAACACGCTTATTGACGGAGGTGACACAATCACTCTTAAAAGTAATGCTATTGATGTAAATAATTACCTTTTTGAAGTAGAACAGCTCAATTCCTACAACGAACAGCTTGAGAAGAGCTTGCTTAAACTTACGACCGACTCGGTAGAAAATATCAGGCCCAAGATACGGCTTTATCGGCCGGTATTTTACCAGAACAATATGGTAGCTCAGATTGATTTCAACTTTCTGAATGCATCGTACCAGGCTTTCACTGGTGGTGCGTTTTACTTTAATCCCGGCTTCAACGTATTGCTTAAAGTAGGCGCCAACGATTTGTTTGAGGATTTGAAAATTACCGGGGGCGTTCGTTTGTCGCCCGATTTTGACGCCAATGAATACCTGCTTAGCTTTGAAAGTTTGAAGAACCGGCTTGATAAGATGTTTGTTTTTCACCGGCAGGCGTTTAAAAATGACGGTTATTATGAAGGTTCTCCTTTTGTAATCAAAACCCATTCACACATCTTTTCAGCCATACTCCGGTATCCACTGAATCAGGTGAAATCATTATCAGCAACACTTTCATACCGCAATGACCGTACAGTTTTTCTTGCAAGTAACAACAGTTATTATCCTTCGGTGAACTTTCTGAACCGGCCAAATATAAACAGGAACTGGCTAGGTATTAAACTCGAATACGTTTTTGATAATACCAGATCATTGGGAATTAACCTGTATTCAGGCACGCGGTATAAACTTTTTGCGGAGGTTCAGGAACAGGTTAACAAAAACCTGAGCGAACTGGTAGTCTTTGGTGCGGATTTCAGAAATTATACCAGGTTGCACCGGACATTGATCTGGGCCAACCGGTTTGCGTGGAGTTCTTCGCAAGGTTCGAGCCGAATCATTTATTATTTGGGGGGTGTGGACAACTGGATCAATTTCGGGCAACGGCCCCCTTATTTTACTCCTTTTAGTGAAATTCCCATTGATGAAACACAGAATTATGCATTCCAGGCTGTAGGAACTAACATGCGCGGATTTTCACAAAACATCCGAAACGGGAATAATTTTGCTGTTTTTAACAGCGAAATCCGTTTCCCGGTTTTCAAATACCTTGCAAACTATCCTTTGAGCAGGAGCTTTTTCGAGAATTTTCAGTTGGTGGGATTCTTTGACATGGGTTCAGCCTGGTCAGGCCCTACACCCTGGTCGAGTCACAACGCCTATGACAATGAAATCATTCAGCAGGGGCCTTATAAGATCATAGTCGACGCGCAGCGCGATCCCATAGTTGCTGGTTATGGTTTTGGTATTCACACGCAGCTGCTAGGGTATTTTATGAGATTTGACTGGGCATGGGGAATAGAGAACAGGGAAATTGTGCCGCAGGTATTTTATTTTTCTATGAGCCTTGATTTTTAATAAATTCCATCAGCAAAAATCCGGTAAAAAGATCATGTCACTCAACGACGTAATTGTACTTATTCTGATCGGCCTTTCAGCAGGCATTGTTTCCGGGTTGCTGGGCGTTGGAGGAGCCATCATTATTGTTCCGGCGTTAATTTTCTTTGTGGGTATGACCCAGCATCAGGCGCAGGGAACCAGCCTGGCAATCCTTGTGTTTCCAATAGGTTTTCTGGCCTTCTGGAATTACTACAAGCAGGGTTATGTTAATTTTAAAGTCGCAGTAGTTGTTATGCTGGCTTTTTTTATCGGAGGTTATTTCGGATCGTTGCTGGCAGTGCGGGTACCAGAAAAGGTTTTGAGAATTGCATTTGGAATGCTGATTATATTTATCGGCTTCAGGATGGTCATTAAAAAATAATCAAATAAATCACTATGGATATTCGTCAGAAAATTCTGCAGCAGGCTTCGGCCTATTTCGAAGATGTGGTTGGTATCAGACGTCACATCCATCGGTTCCCTGAATTATCCTATGAAGAATTCAAAACATCTGCCTACATCCAGGAGCAACTGAACTGTCTGGGCATTCCTTTTAAAACAGGGTTTGTTAAGCATGGTGTAATCGGTATGATTGAAGGCAAAAACCCGGGAAGCAGGATCATTGCGCTTCGGGCAGAGATGGATGCCCTGCCCATTGCAGAAAAGAATGAGATTCCATTCAAGTCGGAGAATGCGGGAAAAATGCATGCCTGCGGGCATGATATGCACATGGCAGCCTTGCTGGGAGCTGCCCGGATAATTCACACCTACAGCGAAGAGTTTGAAGGCTCGGTAATGTTAATTTTTCAACCGGCTGAAGAAAAGCTTCCGGGAGGCGCCAGTTTGCTGATCAGCGAGGGTGCGTTTGCCGATGGTAAGCCTGATCTGATTATTGGCCAGCATGTGTTATCCGGACTTAAAACCGGCACTGTCGGATACCGGTCAGGGGTTTACATGGCTTCATCCGATGAAATATATATTACTGTGAAGGGTAAGGGCGGACATGGTGCCGTGCCTCACCAACTGGTTGATCCGGTGCTGATATCCGCACATATTATTGTGGCGTTGCAGCAGATTGTAAGCCGAAACGCCAATGCTTCAGTTCCAAGCGTGCTCTCATTTGGTAAGGTGGATGCACCGGGAGTTACAAACGTAATTCCTTCTGAAGTAACTATCGAAGGAACATTCCGGACCATGAACGAGCCCTGGAGAAAGGAAGCTCATGAAAAAATCACCAAAATGGCCAGCTTGCTGGCTGAAGGAATGGGCGGAAGTTGCGATATAACCATTAAACGCGGGTATCCTGTTCTTGAGAATCATGCAGGGTACACTGAAAAAGCCATTCGACTATCACGGGAATTGCTGGGCGCTGAGCATGTGATGGAAATGGATCTAAGGATGACCTCTGATGATTTTGCCTATTACTCCCAATACTGTCCGTCGATTTTCTACCGGTTTGGAACAACTGATCCGGAGGAAAAGTTTATGTCACCGGTTCATTCAGCTACCTACATGGCTGATGAAAGGTCATTGATTACAGCCATGAGTAACCTGGCGTGGCTAACCCTTTCTTTTCTTAAGGAAAAATAAGGAATTGTTATACCTGATTATTTTCCTTTGTGCATTTCAATTAATAGATTAAATTTGGCGCATTAATGATTAAAACACTTTGTTATGGCTTATGTAATAAGTAATGAATGCACCGCTTGTGGTACTTGTTTACCCGAATGTCCTTCCGAAGCAATAAGTGAAGGCGATATCTATAAGATTGATCCTGATAAATGTATCGATTGCGGAGCTTGTGCTGATGTTTGTCCGGTAGATGCACCACAGCCGGCTTAAAACCGAAATTATAAATTTTGATACAACCCTTCAGGCTGAAACTCCTGAAGGGTTGTTCTTTTTGTTACGAGGATGAAAAAAAACCTGCCTTTGCAGTTGAAGGCAGGTTTGATCCGTTATCTGAAAGTTACTTTGCCTTGCTCAATTTTTCAAGGATCTTCTTTTCAATCTCCTGGGTAAGTTCAGGGTTGTCTGCCAGCAATTGCTTGACCGAATCGCGACCCTGCCCCAGCCGGGTTTCTCCGTAACTGAACCACGAGCCGCTCTTTTTTACAACTTCAAGCTCTGTGGCCATGTCAATAACTTCCCCTGTGCGCGATATTCCCTCGCCATACATAATATCGAACTCTGCCTTACGAAAAGGAGGAGCCAGTTTATTCTTAACAATCTTAACTTTGGTACGGTTCCCGAAAACCTCTTCACCTTCCTTGATCTGGCTAATTCTTCGGATATCAACTCTTACCGATGCGTAAAACTTAAGCGCATTTCCACCGGTGGTGGTTTCCGGATTGCCAAACATGACTCCGATTTTCTCTCTGAGCTGGTTAATAAAAACGCAGCAGGTATTTGTTTTGCTGATGGTGGCGGTAAGCTTTCTCAGTGCCTGCGACATCAAACGGGCCTGTAAGCCCATTTTGGAATCACCCATCTCGCCTTCAATCTCTGCTTTGGGAGTAAGCGCTGCCACCGAATCGATAACAATAATATCAATAGCTCCTGAACGAATCAGGTGCTCGGTTATCTCAAGGGCTTGTTCCCCGTTATCGGGCTGTGATATCAGCAGGTTTTCAATATCCACGCCGAGCTTCTGCGCGTAGGTGCTGTCGAAAGCATGTTCAGCGTCAATAAATGCAGCGATGCCTCCGGTTTTTTGGGCCTGCGCAATGGCATGTATGGCCAGTGTTGTCTTTCCGGACGATTCGGGGCCGAAAATCTCAACAACCCTTCCCCGCGGGTAACCACCAACGCCAAGGGCTATGTCTAATGCCAGAGAACCTGAAGGTATTGCGCCAACTGTAACAACAGCATGGTCTCCAAGCTTCATAATGGCACCCTTGCCAAAGTCCTTTTCAATTTTTCCTAATGTGGTTTCAAGCGATTTAAGCTTTTCTTTCCTGATGTCGTCGATGGTTTGTTCTTTTGCCATTATTTATTTTGTTTAATTGATTCCCAATTCATCCAGGATCTGCCTTGTATGATCATCCGTCTTCACCTTCCTGAGGATTTTCAGGATATTTCCCGATTCATCAATCACGTAGGTTGATCTCAGCACACCCATTGTTTTTTTTCCGTACATGTTCTTCTCGCCCCAGGCCTCATAAGCCTGAAGTATGTTTTTATCAGGATCGGAAATCAGGCTGAAAGGAAGATCGTATTTGCTTCTGAACCGGGTGTGTGACTTTTCATCATCGGGACTCACTCCGACAATGGCAAATCCCCTGCTCAACAGGTCGCTGTAATTATCCCTCAGATTACAGGCTTCGGCAGTGCAACCGGGAGTGTCATCCTTTGGATAGAAATACAAAACAACCTTTTTTCCTTTAAAATCTTCCAGGCTTACCCATTTCCCATCCTGGTCCTTTCCTTTAAAAACAGGCGCTTTGGCGCCTTCAATTAACTGTTTCATAGTATTCAGGTTTAGTAAAAATACAAATTACGGATTGATGAATCCAACATTTTGAGAGAATTAATTTCAGTTATATATTAACACCAGAGGAGGATGAATGTTTGAAAGGATAACAGGCAGAAAGAATAATTACCTTGTTATAAAAACCAACTTTTTTGTTTCAAAAAAAGGCTCTGTAAAGTAGTTGCTGAGGTTAAATACCCGGGCGTTCTTTATGGCATTGAGTTCTGCGGTAAGGTCGCCTCCTTTCAGCGCCAGTAAACCATTTTCCAGCGTGTTGATTCCTCCAGCGCGGATGTTCTTCTTTACCCAGCCAAACAGCGTGGCAATCTCAGCAACAGCTCTGCAAACAACAAAGTCGGCCTGGGTAGTAAGTTCCTCCACCCGTTGGTTGCGGGCTTCAACGTTAGCAAGTTCAATATCGCTCCGGATGGCATCTACCACCCTTATTTTTTTGGCAATAGAATCAACCAGGGTGAATTGCACTTCGGGAAAGAGTATGGCCAGGGGTATTCCCGGGAAACCGCCACCAGTGCCGGCATCGATGATTGTGGTTCCGGCAGTGAAACGAATGATCCGGGCAATTGACAATGAATGCAGTACATGGTGCAGGTAAAGGTTTTCAATGTCTTTCCTCGAAATCACATTGATTCGCTGGTTCCAAAGCGCATACAATTCCCCAAGACGTGAAAACTGCTCAGTTTGACGCGGGGTTAGCTGTGGGAAGTATTGTGCAATGGTTTGCATGAGGTGGGGCCGTGCAAAGCAATTACATTTTTCCTGTGGTGTTTTTGAGAATGTTGAAGAGCAATTCGCGGGCCCGGAACAACTGAGCTTTAACAGTACCAATGGGCAATTCGAGCTCTTCTGCAATTTCTTCGTACGACAGCTCACTGAAATATCTTAATTCAATGAGTTTGCGATAACGTGGTTTCAGTTTTGAAACAAGTGACCGCATGAGGTGTATTTTCTGCTCGTTGATCAGAGATTCTTCCGGATCAAGTATAGGAGCCTGGATGTCCTTGGTGGCTTTCTCGTGTTCTTCGTTGCTGTGATCCAGTGACACGTGACTTGTTTTCTTTTTGCGGATGAAGTCGATACAATTGTTGGTGGCTATTTTGAAAAGCCAGGTGCTGAAAGCGTAATTTGGTGCGTATTGAGTGATGTTCTTGAAAGCTTTGCCAAAGGCTTCAATGGTGAGGTCTTCAGCATCGCTGGCATTGTTAACCATTTTTAGCAGCATATAATAAATGGCGTCGCGATAACGGCCCATCAATTCGGCATAGGCGCGCTGGTCACCCTGGGTGGCGCGCTGAACCAACATATAATCGCGTTGCGCTTTCTCGGATAGATTTGTGTTTACTTCCATTGAAAATTTGAAGGTCTGAGTCGGCTAGATAGTAAAAGCCCAAAATTAATGAACAGAGATAACAAGTCAAACAATAACGAAATTAATAATAAATTCTTCTCATTTAAACGGATCATGGTTTTTTTAATAACAAAGATCTGAATGATCATCCGCAATCCGAAAGCCAAAAGCGCCCATATCCTGTGCACCGGCGAGAAAAGCAGGGCAATCAGGCTGGCATAAAAGATCAGCCTGCTGAAGGGCTCAAGTGCCAGTAGAAATTTATGTGAACCTTTATAGAGGGTGTTTGTTGAAAAGTGACGTTTCTTCTGGTAACTCCATTTCTCAAAGGATTCTTTTGGGGCAGTGCGTGTGTGGCTCTCATGCGCGTATTCAATGGCAGAGTTTGTTCCGTTAGCATTTTCATTCACAAACAGGTCGTCGTCCCCCGATGCCAGGTGAAAATGCCCTGAAAAGCCTTTTCCCGAATAGAAGAGAGATTTTTTGTAAGCCAGGTTTCTGCCAACTCCCATGTAAGGTATCCGGCAGAGTGCCATGCTGAAGTACTGCAGTGCAATCATCAGGGTATCATACCTTACATATTTGTTCAGCATACCAGGGAGTGCAAAATAACCGCCATAACCCAGTACAATCGATATTTTATCAGAAAAATGACCCGACATGAGTTTCAGCCATTGATTGCTTTCAGGCTGGCAATCGCCGTCGGTAAACAACAAGCGCTCATGTTTTGACGCCTTGATGCCAATAGTTACCGCCAGCTTTTTCCCGTGTGAAAATTTCTTATCCTCCTTAATAACGCTTGTTCTTAAGTTGGGATATACTTTCATGTATTTTTCCAGAATATCTCCGGTATCATCCGAGGAGCAATCATTCACTACAATCACCTCGAATTCGGGGTAATCCTGGGTGAGTATGGCCGGGAGGAATTTATCCAGGTTCTCAGCTTCATTGCGTGCGCATATAATTACCGAAACCGGTTCAAAAGGCGCATGCTCCTGTTTCTTTTTATGAGAAACAAACCTGCTGAAGATGCCCAGATAATATACCAACTGGATAACAAACGAAAAAACAAAGACGAGCAGGATAATAAACCATTGTTTATCAGCTATTAATTCAGATAAGGCTGGCATTTGCTATAGTTATTCTTGGCGACCAATTTACTCAAAGTTTTTGATGTATGCCAAATTCTGACAGCTCAACGGATAATTTTAATGGTAATAGTTATATATTTGCGGCCAAACAAGGTTTTCATGGAATTCAGGATATTCAATCGTGATTCGGGTACCCAGGCACGCTCCGGAAGGATTACAACCGGGCATGGAGCGATTGAGACACCTGTGTTTATGCCGGTTGGTACCGCAGGAACGGTTAAAGCCATTCATCAGCGCGAACTTGCCGATGACCTGAATGCAAAGATCATCCTTGGTAACACCTATCATTTATATCTTCGCCCGGGCATTGAAATCATAAGGCAGGCAGGTGGACTGCACCGGTTTATGAACTGGAACCGCCCCATTCTCACCGATAGTGGAGGTTACCAGGTGTTCTCACTGGCATCAATCAGGAAACTTACCCGGGAAGGGGCCCTGTTCAGTTCACATATTGACGGATCGAAGCATTTGTTTACGCCCGAAAAAATTGTAGATGTGCAGCGGGTTATTGGTGCCGACATCATTATGGCACTGGACGAGTGTACTCCCTATCCCTGTGAACATAAGGAGGCGAAAAAATCAATAGATCTTACCCACGAATGGCTCGAAAGGGGCTATTCACATTTTCAAAATACCCAACCACTTTATGGGTATGAACAGTCGTTTTTCCCCATTCTTCAGGGCAGTGTTTATAAAGATCTCCGCGAGGCATCAGCAAGTGAGGTTTGCAAGTATCCGGCTGATGGTTATGCTATTGGAGGCTTATCTGTTGGAGAGCCTGAAGAGGTAATGTATGAAATGCTGGACGTGGTTTCCGGCATACTCCCCGATGAAAGGCCTCGTTATCTTATGGGGGTGGGTACACCGGTGAATTTGCTCGAAGGCATTGCCAGGGGCATTGACATGTTTGATTGCGTTATGCCCACCCGAAATGGAAGGAATGGCATGCTGTTTACCAGCAAGGGCGTTCTGAATATGAGGAATAATAAGTGGAAGGACGACTTCAGTGAACTCGACCCCAATGGCACCTGTTTTGTTGATCACCACTATTCAAAAGCCTATCTGCGGCATCTGATCATATCAAAGGAAATTCTGGGGGCTCAAATTGCGTCACTGCATAACCTGGGTTTTTATCTTTGGCTCATGGATGAGGCCAGAAAGCAAATCCAGGCAGGTACTTTTGGCCCATGGAAAACCCGGATGGTTCAACAATTGATTACCAGGCTATGAAAAATCTCAGACTGATGATTTTGGATTGGTACATTATCAGGAAATTCCTGGGAACCTTCTTTTTTACCATTGCATTGATTTTGGCCATTGCTGTAGTTTTTGACCTGTCTGAGAAAATTGATGATTTCCTTGAAAATGAAGCCCCTGTGCGTGCTATTATTGTTGATTACTACCTGAATTTCATACCCTATTTTGCCGTACTATTCAGCCCGTTGTTCACCTTTATTACGGTGATCTACTTTACATCAAGAATGGCATACAATACCGAGATCATTGCCATATTAAGCAGTGGTGTAAGTTTCAGGCGGATTCTCTACCCCTATTTTGTTTCGGCATTTGCACTAACCATGTTTGCTTTTGTACTGAGCAATTACATTATTCCTCATTCAAATGCCCGTAAACTGGCTTTTGAAGAGCAGTATTACCACAGTTCTCCCAAACAAAACTATAACAGGGATATTCACAAACAAATTGAACCCGGCATATTTGTGTATCTGGAATCATATAATACAAACTTCAACAGGGGTATCAAGTTTTCCATCGAGAAGTTTGATGATGGCAAACTGGTATCCAAATTGTTTGCCGATGACATCAGTTGGGATTCTGTTAATAATAAATGGCATATCCAAAATTACTACATCAGGGATTTTCATAATGAAAATCAGCAGGTTATTCAGGGGAGAGATCTTGATACCACGCTGAATTTATTTCCGGATGAATTCAGGCGCAGGGACAACGCTGTGGAAGCCATGAACCTGGGAGAGCTCAACCGGTTTATTAAAAACCAGAAAATGCAGGGAGCCGAAGATATCGATTTGTTTATGATTGAAAAACACAGGCGTTTTTCTTTCCCCTTTTCTGCATTTATCCTCACACTGATTGGCGTTTCCGTTTCGTCAAAAAAAGTGAAAGGAGGAATTGGCATGCAATTGGGAATCGGACTGCTGATCAGCTTTTCTTATATTGTATTCATGCAGTTTTCTTCACAGTTTGCAATAAGCGGTGCATTCAGTCCTTTTATAGCCGTGTGGATTCCCAATGTGCTCTTCACCATCGTCGCGGTATTCCTTTACCGGTTGGCGCCCAAATAGTTCAATACTTATTTTTCAGGTATTGAAGCAGATAATTTGCATTTCTTCTTTTTGACCTTATATTTGCTCCCTTCATTAAACAAAATTATCATGGCACTTAAAAAACATGTTCTGGAACTTCAGAAAAAACGTCAGGAAGTTCAGATGGGTGGCGGTGAAAAAGCCATCGAAAAACAGGTGGCCATGGGCAAGATGACTGCCCGCGACCGCATCAATACACTTCTGGATGAGAACTCATTTCAGGAATACGATATGTTTGTCCAGCATGATGCAAGAGATTTTGACATGGCCAAAAAGGTTCTGCATGGTGATGGTGTAGTTATTGGAACCGGTACCGTTTCGGGCCAGCCGGTTTGCATATTTGCACAGGATTTTACGGTTGCAGGTGGTTCTTTGGGCCTGATGCATTCACGCAAGATTGTGAAAATAATGGACCATGCCCTCAAGATGAAGGTTCCCCTAATTGGTATTAATGATTCGGGTGGAGCCAGAATTCAGGAAGGTGTGAATTCACTTGCCGGCTATGGTGAAATTTTTTTCAGGAACACCATTTCTTCAGGTGTGATTCCGCAGATATCTGTTATTCTCGGTCCTTGTGCCGGAGGCGCTGTTTATTCACCAGCGCTGACCGACTTTGTGTTCGTGGTTGAAAATATTTCCAAGATGTTCATCACCGGTCCCGAAGTGATTAAAACCGTTCTGGGAGAGGAAATTTCAATGGAAGACCTGGGTGGTGCCCGTGTGCATAGTGAGATAACCGGTAATGCACATTTCTTTGCAAAATCAGAGCAGGAATGTTTTGATCAGATCAAGAAACTGCTCTCGATGATACCGGCCAACAACAAGCGTAAGGCCGTAAAAGCAACACCCAAACCGCCTAAGGCTGCTTATAAAATAGGAGAAATTGTTCCCGAAGATCCTTCACTGCCCTACGATGTGCGCGATGTGATTAAGGCCATTGTTGACGACTCCGATTTCTTTGAAATCATGCAGAACTGGGCTGCCAATATGGTAATCGGATTTGGCCGGATGAACGGCGAAACCTGTGGTTTTGTTTGTAACCAGCCACTGGTAATGGCCGGCGTGCTCGATGTGGATTCATCCGACAAGGCCGCCCGATTTATACGGTACTGTGATGCATTTGATATTCCCATCATCACCCTCGAGGATCTTCCGGGATATCTTCCGGGCGTCGACCAGGAACATGCCGGTGTGATCCGTCATGGTGCCAAAATTTTATATGCCTACAGTGAGGCCACTGTTCCCAAGCTCACTGTAATCTTGCGCAAAGCTTATGGCGGAGGTTATATAGCAATGGGTTCAAGGCACTTGCGTGCCGACTTCGTTTTTGCATGGCCCCAGGCCGAAATTGCTGTAATGGGACCTGAAGGAGCTGCCAACATCATTTTCAGGAAAGAAATTACGGAAGCTGCGGATCCCAATGAAATGCGCAAGCAAAAAGTTCAGGAATACAAGGAGAAATTTGCCAATCCCTATGTGGCTGCATCACGTGGCTATATCGATTCGGTGATTGCCCCCGAGGAAACCCGCAACATTTTGCTGCATGCACTTGAGGTGTCTGTGGAAAAAAAGGTTGATATGCCAGAGAAGAAACATGGTCTGCCACCATTTTAATAACCAGCCTTATGAGTGAAAATAAAAAAAATGCAGCAGGAAGCGAAAAAACACTTCAGAAGCTGAATATTAACGGTGATGAGTACCTCACCACCTTTACCCGCAAATATGAAAACCGGAAGAAATGGACACCTCCGAATGAAAAAGAGGTAATTTCCTTTATTCCCGGAACCATCAAGCAAATTTTGGTTAAGGAAGGCGATGTGGTAAAGGCCAATCAGCCATTGATTGTGCTCGAAGCCATGAAGATGATGAATACCATTTATGCTCCGGCCGATGCTAAGATCAGGTCGTTGCATATAACGGTGGGCGACCGGTTACCTAAAGGTACGTTGATGCTTGTTTTTGAGTAAGCACCTTGCCTTTCCATACAAAACAATCAGGGAAAACAGCCTCCAAATCGGGGGCTGTTTCCTTATACAACCCATACACTGTTGATCCGCTACCGGTCATGGATGCATAAACCGCTCCCGTGTCATATAACTTATCCTTAATAACTCCTATAGAGTGATGTTTCCGGAAAACGCTTTTTTCGAAATCATTAACCAGCTGGTCTTTCCATTCTTCAACAGGTCGTTGAATCAGGTCTTCAACTGAATGGATTGGTTTTGCGGGACTAACACCGGCATAGGCTTCGGCTGTGCCAACATGAATACCCGGGTTTACCAGCACAATATGCATATATGAAGGAAACACAGGCAACTCCCGGAATCGGTTGCCCCTTTCATATCCAAATAACGGCCGGTTTTTAATAAAGAAAGCGCAGTCGCTCCCCAGCTTTGATGCATAATCACATAGCTGTTCCTCGCTCAGTCCCAGTTTAAAATTCTCATTGAGCATTTTCAGCATAAAAGCGCCGTCAGACGATCCGCCTCCCAAACCTGCCCCCATGGGGATGATTTTATGCAAATGAACTTGAAGGGCAGGGAGATTGAATTTCTGCGCCAGCAAATGATATGCTTTCACACAGAGATTGTTTTCAGAGTTTCCGTCCACCGGAATGCCCGATGCAGTATAAATAACATTGCCCGAAGGCGCGTCAGGTGCGACAACAAACTCAAGTACATCACTCAGCGAGACAGGACAGAAAATGGTTTCGATATCATGATAGCCATCCGGTCTTTTGCGTGTTATGTTCAGGCCTATGTTGATCTTGGCGTTGGGGAAGAATAGCATGTTAATAGTAAATAGGACAACTAAATTAGGATTTTTTATCAGCTTATGGACACCTTAGGCCATTATTTAAATAGGAGGCCTTTAGGTGGCAGAAAAATCGACCAACTTTATGGCTGGTGTTACTCGACAAATGCTTACATTTGGATTAATTTATATTTGAATGGCTCAAATCTAAATGTTGGGATTGAGCTTAAATAGTTTAAAGCAACTCAAGCTATGAAAACAAAAATATTTATTTTAATGATTTTTGTTCTGCCTTTATCATTAAGCTCCTATGCACAAAAGGCAGGAAAGAAGTATTACATTACCGGGCATGTAGTTGACGTGAACAACAAACCTGTTTCTGGCTCTATGGTGTTAATTGATAACATAAGCTCAGGTGTTATTACTGATGACAGCGGCATGTATAGGGTTAAGGTAAAGGCTAATGCAACAAATATTTCTATTGTCAATCTAGCAAGCGACCTGCTGACTGAAGAGATTAATGGAAGAGTTGTAATTGATTTCAAGCTTAACAGTGAATTACTTCTTGAAGAATCGGTGAAACAAGAAAATACTGAAAATGAAGCAATAGATATCGGATACGGAACAGTTCGAAGAAAACATCTCACAACCAGTAATAGTGAGATAAAAGGACAAAATAAATATGCTTCTTATCAAAGTATTTATGAAATGCTTAAGGCTGAGGTTCCTGGTGTTTTGGTATCAGGGAATAAAATTGTAATCAGAGGGATAGCTACGATTAATTCTTCAACCGATCCTTTAGTATTTGTTGATGGCAGTGAGGTGCCTGCCACTGACATTCAAATCCCTCCTAGTCAGGTTAAATCTATAAGTGTCCTTAAAGGAACAGATGCTTCAATTTATGGTTCAAGGGGAGCAAATGGGGTAATTCTAATAACCCTCATCGGAAGATAGCTGGGCCCAGGCAAATTTTCTCAGCCTCCGAATAGCTGACATTATTTGAGGTAATTTTCGAATTATGCAATACCGCTAGCCAAAGCTGTAGTTGTTAGATGTCCTCGCCCTGTTATTTGCATACCTCCCGTTTTTTTTGTAAATTGTACAGACGTTTCACACCTTAACCAAAACCGCCATGAATTCCACAGACAGCCAAAAAGTATCAGCATCAACCAGTCAGCCAATTAAAAAAATTCTGGTTCCTGTTGATTATTCGGAATGTTCGAACGATGCCTGCAAATACGCGATTAAAATAGCCTGTAAACTGAGGGCTGAAATCAAATTCTTTCATACCTACTACTCACCTGCATTCGATTTGATAGAGCTTGCAGGAGCCGTTCAAACCCAGTCACAGCTTCGCGATGAGGTTACCGTAAATCTGGAAGCGAGCGAGAAGGCCACCATGGAAAGCTTCGTAAACGGTCTGAAAGAATATATTGCCAACTGCGGCTTGCCAGCCTTGAATTTGAGTTATGATATTGTGCCGGGTGTTCCTGAAGATGAAATCATCCAGTTCAGTGAAGGTTATGGCCCCGACCTCGTTGTTATGGGAACCAAGGGCAAGGGCAAAGGCGTGGGTTCCATTATGGGAAGCGTTACAGCGGCTGTGATCAACCGCATTAAGTTTCCATTACTTGCCATTCCTGAGAAATATACCTTCATTGGCGAGGAAAATATCAAAAACCTGCTTTATGTAACCGATTTTGATGAGTCGGACTTTGCCACGCTCAAAAGTCTGATGAGTTTCACCGATCAGCTGGGATTGGAGATTCATTGTGTGCATATAGGCGACGACCCCAAGGCCTGGGATAAGGTTAAAATGGAGGGACTTATGGCCTATTTCAACAAGGCATATGGCAAAACACAGGTGACCTACAGCTTCATCAGCCAGAAGAACCTGCTCGATGATCTGGATCAGTTGATACGGGATAAATCCATTAATATTCTTTCACTTACCACACAACGCCAAAGTATTGTGGAAAAGCTGTTCAAACCCAATATTGCCAAAAAACTTTTTTATCATACAGGTATTCCGCTGCTTGTATTTCATTGATAATTGGGGTGAGGAATTTCGCGCTAATTATTTCAGTAATTTCTCGCAGATTGCGCAGATTTGTTTGGGAAATTTTCGCAGATTGCGCAGATTAGTATGGGGTTAGGGGAGTTGGGGGTGAAGAATAATCTGCGAACTAAATTTAGCGCCAAGAGCCAAGAATCAAGAGCCAAGACATAAGAAGTAATAATGAACCTGCCGGCCGTTAGGTCTGCGGAAATCTGCTCAATCTGCGTATATCTGCGAGAAATTCTTCGCGATAAAATTTTGCAGGAAACAATCTGCGGAATCAGCTTAATCCGCGTTGATCTGCGAGAAATTCTTTGCGAGAAATTCTTCGCGAGAAATATTTGCGGGAAATTCTTTGCGGGAAATCAGGGTGCAGGTTTGTAAACCACAGCTTTATTGGTTCTTCCATCAATTTCCACCTTAAGCGGTTTTTCAAAGCGTATGTGCCTGAAAAAAGGTGTTTCATCAAGCGCTTGCAGCCCGTCGAGATAGGCAACATCGTAAATCCCGTCTTTCATGTAGTGATTAACTGTAAGGTAGCCTACGCCAAAGGAGGTCAGGTTGTGGAAGAAATGCGTTCCCTGGCTCGGATCGACCCGGAAATGTTCAAGTCCTGATTCCACAATAATCCGGGCTGCAGAAATATGGGCCCATTTAATGGGAATTCCGAGCCATGGATCGCTTGATCCCCAGCGACCCGGTCCGATCAGGATGTACTGCCGCTGTTCACCGATGAATTTTTCATTGATCTTTTCAAGTTCCCGGGCTATGTCCTGGCTTTTGGATGCATGAAAAGCAGTGGGTTTTACATACAGTATGTCGCTGAGGTTGTAGTATATTCCATTTCCCAGTGCTTTTTCCGAAAAAATAATGACATTTTCCGGAATGATGTTGTCGATCCGGAAATTAATGCTTTGTTCATTCACAACAATGGGCCGGATCTGCAGGAGGTTGAAAGTTTGCAATGCCGTTCCCTCTTTATTGGCATCAATGGCAAATTCTATCTCAACCGGGTTGTTCATGGCCTGATGCCCCAGTTGGAGGAGGTTGTCAAGGATTTCTGCCAACGGATAGTTGCCGTGTGTAAGTATGTTTGAAAATGTAATGATCTTCCTGCCGGGGTGATCCATACTGTCGTTGATGGTGTTGTTCCCGTGGTCGTAGGATGATGCGGCCATCCGAAGGGTTCCGTCGGCAAGGGCATCCTGCACCTCGAGCTTCATCAGGTTGATGGTGTCGTCGGGTGATGGCACAAAACTGTCGGGATTCATATCCAGCGCGTAGAAGTATTTCTGGGTTGATTTAACGGCCAATTCAGGGTTGGAAAGTTGCATTATTTTGCGGGGATACTTTGGGGAAAACCGGAGTCCGATACCGCCTTCGGCAATCAGTTTACCCAATCCGAAAGCAATGGTGGCAATTCCATCGGTAGGCTTTTCAGGACTTAAGGGGTAGAAATTGATGGAACGGGCAACGCCGGAAATCACCGGATAAAACCGGTTGCCATATTGCCGGCCGCAAACCTCCTGAATGATTATCCCCATTTTTTCTTCGTCGATCAGGTTGGAAGTTGCCATGGCATATGCCTTGCTGGCTTTAAAGAATACGGAGGCATACACGCATTTGATGGCGTTCTCGAGCATGCGGATGGCAAGCGCTTTCACCGGTACAACGGGTATCATGTAGGTGTTGTAAATGCCGGCAAATGGCTGGTAATACGAATCTTCGAGTTTGCTCGACGACCTGATGGCAATGGGATTGCTGGCCTGCAGGATGATGGTTCCCAGGTCCTGGTAAATATGTTCGGGCAAACGCGCATTAACAAAAGCCTTCAGTATCTCTTCATCGCTGACTCCTGATACAGCTATAGAATACAGGCTGTTTTCGTGCATGAATTCATCAAACACTTCGGTGCTCAGCACAACAGTATGCGGAATAGCGACTTTTACATGATGAAATTGCTGGTAGAAATCGCTTTTATTTAAAAAGCTGTTGAAAAAGGCAAGACCCCTGGCTTTACCCCCCAGTGAGCCTTCGCCGATCCTTGAAAATCCTACATATTCGTCATACAAATGCCTGTCGAATTCAGCTATCACGCTTTTGGCTTTGCTGGTGCGGAAACCCGAAACGGCCTTATACATGTATTTTCTTACATCTTCCAGAGATTTAAAATCCTCCAGTTTGGCCGGTTTAAAAATCTGGGCAATGGGGAACAGCGCCCGGGCATTCAGCCATTTGGATATATCGTCACGTTGTGTATGGTAAATCAGTATTTCATCGGGCACGGTCATGATCAGTTGCTGCAGGTCTCTGAGGTTGGAGGCAACGCAATATTCCTCAAAGGTGTCGGGGTGCCTGAATACGAAATCACCAAATCCAAAGTTCCTCAATATGTATTCCTTCAGCTCAATGGAGAGGTTTTTGGAGTACTTATGCAGAAATCCGGTACCATATTGATTGGCATATTGCTCGTTTGATTTATCAGATGACTGCAACAAAAAGGGGATGTTCTGGTCTTCCGACTTCACCAGCTTGCAAAGTTCAATACCGGCAAGCACTTTTGGATCTTTGCGGTTGGGTGTCATTTTATAGCTGACATCGGAAATGATTCCCATGATGTTGTTGTTGTATTTCCGGTATATTTCCACTGCAGCAGCGTAGTTCTGGGCCAGTAATACCTTCGGACGGCCGCGTCGCCTGAGCATTTTCTGGTGCTCATTCAGGGCTTCCTGCATGAATTCCATAGTTTGCTCAAGCACCACCTTGTACAAAACCGGAAGGAAAGCCGATATATAGCGGATGGAATCCTCAACGAGCAGGATGGCCTGAACGCCTACTTCATTGATATCAAAATCAGCATTCATCCGGTCCTCAATGAGTTTGATGATGGCCAGCAACAGGTCGCTGTTGCCCAGCCAGCAAAAAACATAATCAATTGAACTCAGATCTTCGTTTTCGAGTTTCAGCGATACCTCCCTGGAAAAGTGGGTGAGAACAACAATGGGAATATTCGGATGCTTTGCCTTAAGCTGACCTGCCAACGCAAAGGTATCCACGTCGCCGATACTCAGCATTTCGATAATCAGGTCGATGTGATCGGTTTCCAGAATTTTGATTGCTTTTTTAGCTGAATCGGCATGAACGAATACGGGCGGGTAGCGGAGGTTCAGTGAAACGTATTCGTTAAAGATTTGCTCATCAATGCGCCCGTCTTCCTCGAGCATGAAGAAATCATAGCTGCTGCAGATCACCAATACTTTTCGTATTCGATTCTGCATTAATAAGTTAAAAGAAGTATCAGAAAAGTAATAGGTGTCGATGTGACTTTCTTCTACCTTTTTGGCCATGGGAAATGCTGATTATGCTAATTAAAGATAGCCATTTTTGGTGGTTTCAAATAGAGAAGGTATTGCCGCTGGTGAGCAGGTCATCTACGCATTTGATTTTGGAGGTTTGCCGCACGGTATTCATCTGTTCGTACAACAGGTCCTCGTATACCTCTGATTGACATGCCCTGATCACGCCCATGGCAATGGGGAAATGTGGCCTGCTCATACGCACCAGCATATAATCTTTGGTATCATCATGGTCCAGGGCATCATGCACCAGGATATCCTCAAGGCGGATTCCGTTTTCACCAACTTTCACCACCTTGAAGCGGGTTCCATCCTGTATCAGGCCGAGTTCCTTATTTTTTCCAAAGAGCATGGGTTTTCCGTGTTGCAGGTGAATCTGGTTTTCATCCCTGAATTCCTTGCTGGTAATTTCGGCATGAATATCATCGTTGAAGATCACACAGTTCTGCAACACTTCAATCAGTGCAGTTCCCTTATGGCGTGCAGCCTGTATAAAAACCTGCTTCATCATTTCGAGATCGGTATCCACCACCCGGGCAAAGAAATTTCCCTGGGCGCCCATGGCCAGTTCTCCGGGAAGAAACGGATCCTCAATGGTGCCATAGGGCGATGATTTGGTAACACTGCCCTTGGGGGTGGTTGGCGAATACTGGCCTTTGGTAAGGCCGTAGATTTTATTGTTAAAAAGCAGGATCTTGATGTCCAAATTCCGGCGCAGCAGATGGATAAAATGGTTGCCACCGATGGCCATGGAATCGCCGTCGCCGGTAACCAGCCATACGCTGAGTTCGGGATTTGCCAGTTTTATACCTGTGGCAATGGCGGCGCCTCGTCCGTGCAGTCCATGAAAGCCATAGGTGTTGATGTAGTAGGGGAATCTCGATGAGCATCCGATGCCGGAAACAAAAACCACCTTGTCCTTGTCAACCCCGGTTTCGGGCAAAGCGCGCTGAATGGCTGCCAGCACTGCGTGCCCTCCACAGCCGGGACACCAGCGTGCCGGTTTGTCCATTTTAAAATCCTGTATGCTTGTATTCAAGTTGTTTTCCATGGCTACTGCTTCGTTTCATTTAATACTTCCTTGAACTTGTGTTTCAGTTCCGAAATGAGGAAAGGCAGTCCCTGCACCTTATTGAACTGGAGGTAGGTGTGTTGGGGCAGCTTGCTTCTGAGGTAAGCGGCAAACTGGCCCAGATTGAGTTCACAGATTATTATTTTTCTGAATCTGCTGAAAATATCTGAAACGTTTAAAGGCAACGGGTTGATGTAGTTAAATTGAGCCAGGCTGATGCTTTTCCCTTCTTCCTGCATTTCAACAACGGCGGTATAAAGTGCGCCATAGGTGCCTCCCCAGCCAACAACCAGCAAATCTCCTGCTTCCGGTCCGATTACCAGTTGTTTGGGAATACTGTTGGCCACCCGTGCAATTTTTTCAGTTCGCAGCGTGGTCATTTTTTCATGATTATAGGGGTCGTAGGATATTTCTCCTGTGAGGTCGGCTTTTTCAAGTCCTCCCACACGGTGCCTGAGCCCCGGTTGCCCGGGTATGGCCCATGAGCGAACCAGGTTTAGGGCATTGCGTTTATAGGGTTGGTAATCGACATCGTTATCCTTTGCCAGCGGGGGGATGATGGGCGGCAGGTTTTTTAATTTGGGAATTTGCCAGAGTTCCGATCCGTTTGCCAGGTAACCGTCTGACAGCAGGATAACCGGAGTCATATGTTCAATGGCTATTTTGGAAGCCACATAGGCGTAGTCAAAGCAGTTGGCAGGTGTTGATGATGCAAGAACAACCACCTGACTCTCGCCGTGCCTGCCGTAGAGTGCCTGCATGAGATCAGATTGTTCGGTTTTGGTTGGCAGGCCGGTTGACGGGCCGCCTCTCTGAACATTAACCACTACAAGGGGAAGTTCGGCAATGACAGCCAGCCCGAGTCCTTCACTTTTCAATGACAGGCCTGGACCGGAAGTTGATGTAACACCCAGGCAGCCTGCATAAGAAGCACCTATGGCAGAACAAATTCCGGCAATTTCGTCTTCGGCCTGAAAGACAACGGCCCCAAGGTTTTTCATTCGCGACAGTTCCTGAAGAATTTCCGATGCCGGTGTAATGGGGTAAGAGCCCAGGAAGAGTTTCCGCCCCGATTTTTCGGCTGCAGCCAGCAGGCCCCATGCAATGGCGATATTTCCGGTAATGTTCCGGTACAACCCGGCCCCCTTAATGGCAGGTTTCACCTGATAGGTTGCTTCAATGGCTTCAATGGTTTCGGCATAGTTATAACCGGCATGCAGCACTTCCAGGTTGGCTTCAATGAGTTCCGGTTTGCTTTTAAAACGCTCCCGTATGAATTTTTCACCAATGGCCAGATCGCGGTTGAACAACCAGAAGAGGATTCCTGCTACAAACTGGTTCTTTGTTTTATCTGCAACTTTGGCAGGAAGTCCGAACTGACTGATCACATCGCGTGTCATTTCGGTTATAGGGGCTTTCACCACGTTGTAGTCTTCAAGTGATCCATCCCCAAGCGGATCTTCAATATACTCAGCGAGTTTGTAATGCCTGGAGTCGAAGTTGTCAATATCCACAATGATGGTAGCGCCCGGCCTGATCCATTTCATGTTGGCTTTTAATGCCGCAGGGTTCATGGCAACCAGCACATCAGCCAGATCACCCGGTGTGGAAACCTCTTTGTGACCAATGTGCACCTGGAATCCTGAAACCCCTGCAACTGTTCCCTGTGGCGCCCTGATTTCGGCAGGGTAATCGGGAAAGGTGGCCAGGTCATTGCCAAAAAAAGCCGAAGTGTCTGAAAACTGTGCACCGGTAAGCTGCATCCCATCGCCGGAATCACCGGCAAATTTCACCACCACATCATCACGCTCAATAACTTTGACTCTTTTCTTCATAAAAAAAAGGAGTTTATTTAGCAATGTTAGCCAATTCTGAGCAAACAATTGATGACGGAAGTGGGTAAAATGGCTGATACTGATATAAATCAGACTCTGGTATAATTTTTATCATGATTGTCCGGACAAAAGTAAAGATCCAAGAACCAAGACGGAAGACAGTGGCAGTAGCAGTAGCAGTAGCAGTAGCAGTAGCAGTAGCAGTAGTAGCAGTAGCAGTAGCAGTAGCAGTTTATTATCCTTCACACCTCACCCCTTCCCCTCTCCTAAAGGCGAGGGGTGGGAGAGTCATACATTTATGATTACCAATAGATTGTGAAGTCCGATTCTTTCCCCTCTCTTTTAGGAGAGGGGTGCAGGGGTGAGGTGTTAAAGGCAGTAGTATCCAAGAGCCAAGAGCCAAGACAGGGACAAGAGACAAGAGACGAGGGACGAGTAGAGCCAAAAGCCAATGGCTAATAGCCAATGGCCTAAAGCCTAAGATTAACTATCTTTGCTACCACAAAAATAAGTTCTATGGCTCTGATTAAATCAGTACGCGGGTTTACTCCACAATTGGGAAAGGATTGTTATTTGGCCGAAACGGCAGTAATTATTGGCGATGTAACGGCCGGTGACCAGTGCAGTTTTTGGTTCAACGTGATTGTACGTGGCGATGTGAATTCCATCAAAATCGGCAATAAGGTAAATATTCAGGATGGTACAGTTTTGCACTGTCTTTACCAGCGATCGGTTATTGAAATAGGCAATAACGTTTCCATTGGGCACAATGTGGTAATTCACGGGGCAAAAATCCGCGACAACGTGTTGATCGGGATGGGGGCCATTATTTTGGACCATGCCGACATTGGTGAAAATTCAATCATCGCGGCCGGTTCGGTGGTACTTACAGGCACTGTTGTGGAGCCCGGAAGCATTTATGGAGGCATTCCTGCGAAGCGTCTGAAAGATGTGGATCCGGCGCAAACATCGGAAATGATCAACCGGATCGCAGATGATTATATTATGTATGCGGGATGGTACAGGGAGTAGCTGTTAGCCGTTAGCCGTTAGCCGTTAGCTGTTAGCCGTTAGCCGTTAGCTAAAAGCCAATAGCCAAAAGCCAATGGCTACTTCCACAGGTTGATCTTTTCGAGCGCGATGCTTTCTTCAAAAAATAACTT
>CAYTNC010000025.1:0-27175 GCA_964438935.1 uncultured Bacteroidales bacterium | reverse complement strand
ACGGACTGTTTTGATTTGCTGATTTGCTGATGTGCTGATTTGCTGATTTGCTGATGTGCTGATTTGCTGATTTGCTGATGTGCTGATTTGCTGATTTGCTGATTGGTTGATTTGAAAATTGAGTACACTTCGAAATCTCAACCTGCTGCCACGAAGACACTATGGCTCCAGGTTTTTTCTTACAGTCATTAACAAAATTATTGCTATTGCCTCCTTCGTGTCTTTGTGACTTAGTGGCATAATCCAACAATTGACTATTTAAATTTTCAAATTTTCAAATTCTTTCTGATATAATCCCAGCCGGTTTCGCTGATCTTTGCCCCGGCTTCTTCAATTACCTTTCCTGCCAGCAGGGAACCCATGGTTCCGCATTTTTCCGGACTCAGGTTATTGGCCAGTCCGTAAAGGTACCCGGCAGCATACAGGTCTCCGGCACCAGTAGTGTCAATGCAATTTGCCCTTATGGCATCAGCTGAATACCTCTTGCCCTGATGGGTAATGAGTGAACCCCTGGATCCTATTTTTACAATAGCCGTGTCGGTAAGTCCGGCAAAATAGTCGATTGCCTCAGCAGGATCGGTCATACCGGTAAAGGCCTTTGCCTCTTCCTCATTGGCAAAAATGATGGGTTTATATTGCCTGATGATGCGGTCAAGAAAAGGCAGATTGGCTTCTACCACATTAAAGCTGGCCATATCCAGTGAAACCGACATGTTGTTTTGCCGGGCAAGCACAAAGGCTTTTTCCACCAGTTGCTGGTTGGGAACGAGGTAACCTTCCAGGTGAAGGTGGTGGTATCCCCTGAATAAATCATTGGTTAAATTGCTTACGGCCAGTTCAACTGCAGCACCCAGGTAGGTGGTGAATGTGCGTTCCCCGCCGGGAGTTACCAATGAAATAGCGCGCCCTGTACTGGTATCGCTTGAGGCAAGCAGTGGAACAATACCTAAACTTTCCATATCGCGCATAAAAAAATCTCCGAAAGAATCATTTCCGACGGTTCCCATGAAAGCTGTTTCAATTCCCAGACGGGCCAAACCGTGTATGGTGTTGGCTGCGCTGCCTCCTGATGCCATGTGTTTCTGGCACGAGCCAGCTGCCGCTTCCACTTCCGATGCCATTTGCGCATCAACCAGCTGCATGCTCCCCTTGGGTAAAGAGAAACGGGTTAGTAACGATTCGTCTTTCAGAAAAAGAATGATATCCACCAGGGCATTGCCAATTCCAAGAATTTTCATAGGTATGGGTTAAAAATTAAAAAAGGGTATCTGATTGTAAAGATACCCTTTTTTTGCTCCTCAGCTAAGACTCGAACTTAGGACCCTCTGGTTAACAGCCAGATGCTCTAACCAACTGAGCTACTGAGGAATTTTTCAGGCTGCAAAAATAAGGGATTCACCTGAAAAAACAAACAAAAATGCGATTTTTTATATGATATCTGCTATTAGCCTTTAGCCATTGGCCTTTAGCCTGATAAACAAAAGCCAAAAGCTAATGCCTGATTGGTTTTTTGAAAAGCCGAACTGTTTTATGATTATTATAAGCTTGCCTGAAGAAAGTTTATGCGCAGAAGCTGATGATATACATGAGAAATCCAGTAATTTTAGCCGTTTAATGCCAGGATTCTAACCTGTTAACAACCATGAAGATACTTTGGACGTATTTAAGAAACTATAAGGGCTTGATTGCCATTGCCCTTGTTTTGGCGGGCATTGCCCAGATTCTTATGCTGTATGACCCGGTGATCTTTGGAAAGATTATTGACGGGTACACCCAAATTTCAGGTGATAAAACCGAGGAGGAACTGGTTCAGGGTGTGCTTTTCTGGTTGGGCGTAGCCATTGCCATTGCATTACTGGCCAAATTAATTATGGCATTTAAAGATTATGTAATGCGCATGGTGGTTCAGAAATTCGGCATGCAGATATTCAATGACGGACTAAGACAGACATTGCGTTTGCCTTTCACCGAATTTGAAGACGCCAGCAGCGGTGAGATTCTGTCCATTCTGCAGAAAGTGAGAAATGACACCGAGCGGTTCATCTCCAGTTCCATAAATATTCTTTTCTCTTCGCTGGTGGGTGTCGGGTTTCTTATTTGGTATGCCATGACCCGGCACTGGGTGCTCATTCCGGTTTTCTTCATCGGTGTGGTAGTCCTCGGTGGATTAACAAGTATCCTAAGCCGGTCGATTAAAACACTGCAACGATCACTGATAAGGCAAAACCGCACCATGAGTGGCACCATTACCGAATCGCTTCGCAATATCGAACTGGTGAAGAGCCTCGGGCTCACCTATCAGGAAATAAAGCGACTGAAGCAACATACCCAGGATATCTATTTCCTTGAAATGCAGAAGGTAAAGAAGATAAGAACACTCAGCTTTCTGCAGGGTGTTATACTTACCATGCTGAAGCAATCTATCCTGTTCATCTTGTTGTGGCTCATATTCCGGAAAGTTTTAACCACCGGGGAATTAATATCCATGCAATTCATCTCCACTGCAATTATAGGACCTTTGCAGGATTTGGGAAGCATCGTACTTTCGTACCGGGAGGCTGAGGCCTCTTTGAAGATCTTCAATGAATTGATGAAGAAAGAAAGGGAGTTCCGACCCGAAAACCCGGTTGATATTGGTGAAATTCATCATCTTCAGTTTGATCAGGTCACTTTCCGGTACCGCAATGCCCCCACCAACGCACTTGAAGACATTTCCTTTGAAGCCTCTTTGGGCGATACAATTGCCTTTGTAGGGCCTTCAGGATCCGGAAAATCAACCCTGGTGAAATTGCTGGCAGGGTTGTATACCCCGGTCAGGGGAGAGATTTTATATGATGGCATTTCATCAAGGGAAATCCGCATCAATCATATGAGACGTCAATTGGGTTTCGTTACCCAGGAGACCCAGCTCTTTTCAGGCACTATGCGGGAGAATATGCTTTTTGTTAAGCAGGACGCCACGGATGAGGAAATCCACACGGCATTGGAACAGGCCTCGGCAGTTGCCATTTTTGAAAACACCGGACAGGGATTGAACACCATATTGGGCGAAGGGGGTAAGAAAATTTCTGGCGGGGAGAAACAGCGATTGTCCATTGCAAGGGCATTGCTGAGGAAACCCCGGATCCTCATTTTTGATGAGGCCACCTCCGCGCTCGATTCAATAACTGAGGACCAGATTACCGGAACCATCAAGGGAATATCAGCCCTAAAACAGCAGATCACCCTGCTGATCGCTCACCGGCTTTCCACCATCATGCATGCCGATACCATTTTTGTGCTCGAAAAAGGAAAGATTGTTGAACAGGGAAGTCATGATGAACTGGTAGACAGGAAAGGACTGTACTATGCCATGTGGCGCCAGCAGATCGGAGAAAGAAAACCAGCGGTTCGCAGGGTTGAAGCACCAGATTCATACCTTACCTCATCGGACGCATATACTCCGGAAGACCATTGATATTGCCCTGAAGCGAAAGGAATTTGCCAACGACTTTGAGGAATTCCTTTGTGAAACCATACGGCAAATCGACAACAATAAAAGAAATAGGCTGTAAATAAAAAACCGCCCGGCATGTGAAGAACCCGGCGGTTTTAATTTATTGGTGACTGGTTGTCCGATCAGGATTCGAACCTGAACAGGCAGAACCAAAATCTGCAGTGCTACCGTTACACCATCGGACAGCGCATTTATGAGGGGGCAAAGTTATACAAAAATGTGTCTCTGCCAACTATAAATTTTGGTTCCATGCTTATTTTTAATCTACAGGTCGAAGTCTACCGTCAGCTGCCATAAGGCAAGGTTTACCGGTTAGCATGCTGTCACCTGTGCAATAGCGTTCATGCTCATATCCAGCCAGTATATCACACACATCGGGTGTGATTACCACACGCTGTCCTTCCGGAATTCTCAGCTTGAGTTCCACATCCGGGAACATCCAGAAATCCTCGTCATCTGTACTGAAGAATTCATCGAGCATCAAGCTGGAATCATTGACACTCCAGTTATAGTCGATTCTGTCGAAATACCTTTCAGAATGCTTCATACCAATATTCCGGATATTCCGGGATACCGTGAGATGCATCTTATCGTCAGATGAGCGCTCCAGGGTTAGTTCCGATTTGTTATAGAGCATATCGTCCCGGTTGCTGTAATGAAACTGCAATCCCAGAACACGGTATTGTGTAATTTTTTGATGTTCGGTGTTGTCTCTCATGCTGAGGAACACCGTTTTATATCCGGCAGGTTCAATCACAGTGGATTGAGAACTGGTAGCCTTTACCGCATTTTTAGGTACATTCAGCATAACCAGGGCTATAAATAAAATGAGTGCCAGAATCCATGCTGTGAGCAGAAAAGCTCTGAGAACGCGGTGATTTGACCGGATACCGAAAATGATTTTAACGCCTCCGTAAATCAGGGCCGCCACCGGTATGAGAACCAAAATAATCAGTGAAATGAGCACCAGGTAGTAATGACCCGATGAAGAAAAGACAGCCGCATAATCCGGAATATTCCATCCGTCCCAGAATTGGAAATGACCGAAGAAATTGGTAAAGCCCAGGATGGCCATAATCAGGCCGGCCAGAAATACGGAGCCAAGCACCAGAAAAAAGATGCCCACTGCCCCGATAATGAATTTTAAAACCGCCACGATAACAAGACCGATTGCTCTCATCACATTCTCAACGGCGTTCCGGGTTCTGTCAGCAGTGGCAGAATGACTGAAACCTTGCATGTTCGATTTCACCTTTTCATATTCAGCGTTCACCGTATCTTTAATGTTCGACAAGTTTACAGGCCTTCCACGCATCTGGAGTTTTTCTGTAGTGGTACGCGCCTTAGGCACCACAATCCACAGGATGACATAAATTACAATACCGGTGCCTTTAAAGATAAAACCAGGAGGGAAAGCCAGGTTAACAATGGAAAGAATAACAAAAGCCAGTCTGAACCACAAAGGATCTATATCGAAGTAAGCACCTAGTCCTGCTGCTATCCCTCCAATATATTTGTTCTCTTCGTCGCGGTATAGGCGGCGTTCGTATTTTCTATCAGTTGCTTCAACGGTAGACGAATCTGAAGGGGAGTATTCAGAATTATCAATATTCCCAATGGTTTTTACCGCGTCAAGAACATCCTCCAGGGTGATGGCCTGTTTGTTTGGAGAGATCTTATTTTCCAACAATTCCGAAATTCTTTGTTCAATATCCTCAACTATTTCCTTCCCGGATTCTCCTTCTGCAGAAAATTGTCTTTTAAGGTCTTCGAGGTAATGGGTCAGTTTTGCATAGGCATCTTCGTCAATCTGAAAATGCCTGCCCCCTATATGGATCTGTAAGGTTTTTTTCATGGTGTATCGGGTATTTAGTTTTTGTTGACAATTGAATCTACGGCATCAATCAGTTTCTGCCAGGTTGCTTCCAGTTCTTTCAATACGTCCTTCCCTTTTTCGGTAATTGTATAGTATTTCCGTGGAGGTCCCTGAGTCGATTCTTCCCAGCGATAACTGAGAAGTCCGGCATTCTTTTGCCGCGACAGCAGCGGGTACAGTGTCCCTTCTACCACAATCAGCTCTGACTCTTTGAGCTTGTTGAGAATATCAGAGGCATAAGCGTCGTTTTTCGAGAGAATAGACAGAATGCAGAACTCAAGCACTCCCTTTCTCATCTGAGCTTTTACGTTTTCAAAGTCCATGATTTTCCTTTTTTCAGTTTAAAAATTCCTTCACCGGTTGTCCCTCTTGCTGAAGTTTTTCTTCACACTGTCAAATTCTTCTTTGAAAAAGTTGCCAATGTTGGAAGCATTTACAGGGTCTCCCCTCATTTCAAGTTTCTGAGCTGTTGTCCTGGCCTCGGGAACAACAATCCACATGATGATGTATATCAGCAAGCCAACGCCTGCAGCCAGAAACAACACCACAAGAATAACCCTGATGATTACCGGGTCAACGTCGAGATAGGCACCGAGCCCGCCACAAACACCGCCCAATACGCGGTTGTCGGGATCACGATAGAGCCTTCTGGAACGGGAGCCGCTTTCGTAATAGTTTTGAGAATGATCATTTTCGGTTTTTCCCTTTCCTCCTGCAATCTCCTGGGGATCACCCATTATTTTGACGGCTTCTTCCACATCCTTCAGTGTGATAACCTGCCTGTTGGCATCAATTCGTTCCGAAAACAATTCGGCCAGCCGCATTTCAATGTCACTGATGATATCCTCCCTTTCTTTCTGATCAGAGAAGTACCCCTGAATTCTGTCAAGATAAGTCTTGAGCCTGACATAAGCGTCTTCATCAATATTGTATACCCGGTTACCCAGGTTCACGGAGAATGTTTTTTTCATGATTTTAAAATTTTTAATACTATGTTATAAACACAAAACTACAATGCAAAGATATATACAAAAGATAGTAATATGCAAAACATAGTAGTAAAAAAATGAAAATATTCGGCAAAATGCCTTTTTATACCGGTAAAAAGTCGCAATAAAGCGCCGAAAGTAAATTGTCCATCCTGGAACCTCTCTGGTAAGGTTTAATGTAGTATTTTTACTTCAACAACCATAAGATCAACAGATGCGTGCAGTTATACAACGTGTTAGTGAGGCGTCGGTCACCATTAACGGCAAGGAAAAAGCCGCAATTGCAAAGGGCCTGCTGGTGCTTGTAGGAGTTGAAGATGCGGATAATTTAGAGGATATAGAGTGGCTTTCAGGTAAAATTGTCAGGTTGCGGATCTTTGCCGATGATCAGAATCTGATGAATTTGTCGGTTCAGGAGGCCGAAGGTGAGATACTTGCCGTGAGCCAGTTTACGCTTCATGCCAGCACAAAAAAGGGAAACAGGCCATCCTTTATTAAAGCATCAAAACCTGAAACCGCCATTCCCCTTTATAAGAAATTTCTCAACAGGTTGTCAGCTGATTTGGGAAAGCCCGTGAAATCAGGAGAATTTGGCGCCGACATGCAGGTCAGGCTCCTTAATGATGGTCCGGTTACCATTATAATAGATACCAAAATAAGGGAATAATGACGATTGTGAATCTGCCGATTTCTTATCTTTGTGCCCAATTACCGTAAATTGGGGTATGGCACCACAACCAAATCATCAATTCTTGCAGGATACCGTTGTTGTACCTCAACGGCCTGACACCATTAGCTTCCGTGAGGCAGCAGGGAATAGGCCGGGTATTTCTCAGACAGATTCTGCCAGAGGCATGTTATCGCCTCAATCTGCAAGCCATTTGGTTCAGCAAACAGCCGCAACAATTCCGGCAGTGCAACTGAAAGAAGTTGAGGAACAAGAGGTTGTTGCCGAAAAAGAACCGGTTGCTGACACCTGGAACACCGGAAGAAACTTTTTTCAGGATAATGGTTTGAGCGGCATTGTAAAAGGATTGTCCGATAATCGTACGGAAACCTTTGCCAGTGCTTCCGTACAACCTCCTGAAATTCAGCTTCAGCAGAGAATTCCTGCCACACACGACTGGCTGCTGGGCATCTTTCTTTTACTGGTAGTGCTGTTTGTATGGATCCGGATTTTTTACAGCAAGTTCTTTGCCACATTGGGCAATGCACTGGTCAGCTATCACATGAGCGCCAAACTATTGGAGGAGAAAAATGTATTGTCGCAACGTGTTTCCGCAGTTCTTGATTTCATATACCTGATTGTATTTTCTGTTTTTCTGTATGAACTGATTGCTTTTAAAGGCTTCACTTTGTCGGGCACTTCAGGGATCCGGATTTTCCTGATACTTTTCAACATGATGATCCTGTACGCGCTGTTCCGTATTATTATGTTGAAGTTGTTGGGCTTTCTCTTCCTTTCACGCAGCCTTTTCAGTGAATATCTTCACAATACCTTTGTGGCAAATAAGGGTCTGGGTATTGTATTGTTTCCGGTAGTAGTGATGGCACATTATCTGCCCGGGCTACTCATTCCGGTATTACTCATAGCGGGCATTGCAGCCTTTTTCATTGCCTTTTTCTGGAAGTTATTCCGTGCCTATCAAATTATTATTCGTCGAGATATTTTAATATTCTATTTGATTTTGTACCTTTGTACGCTTGAAATTTTGCCCTTTCTTCTTGGGTATAAATTTGTTATAGCATTGATACAGAATAATTAACAAAGAAGAAACGTCCTTATGAAGATTAAGAGAATTCTTGTTTCTCAGCCTCGACCTGAATCTGAAAAGTCACCTTATTTTGATCTGGCTGAAAAAAACAATGTGAAAATTGACTTTCAGCCCTTCAGTCATGTTGAGGGAGTTCCGTGCAAGGATTTCAGAAAGCAAAGGATTGATATTTTGGCTCATACAGCAGTTATCTTCAACAGCAAAACAGCCATTGATCACTTTTTTCGTCTGTGTGGTGAAATCAGGATTATTGTGCCGGATACCATGAAGTATTTCTGCATATCTGAATCTGTGGCTTTTTACCTTCAGAAATATATTATTTACCGCAAACGAAAGATTTTCTTCGGCGCCGGAACCATCAATGACCTGGTAGAGATAGTAAACAAGCACGGGGACGAGAAATTTCTGTTACCCTTCTCAGATCTGCCGCACGAGGAACTCACCGAATTGCTCGACAAGCACGGGATCAAATTTGATAGGGCAGTTTTGTACCACAATGTATCCTGTGATCTTTCAGAATGTAAACTTCTTAATTACGACCTGCTCGTTTTTTTCAGTCCTTCCGGTATCAGGTCACTGATAACAAACTTCCCGGAATTTCAGCAGAACGACATGAAGATCGGTTCATTCGGAACCGCTACAGCAAAAGCCGTGCTCGACGCCGGATTGCGCCTCGACCTTCAGGCTCCACGGCCGGAAGCTCCATCTATGATCATGGCGCTGGATATGTATATCCGCGAGCAAAATAAGAACTGCAAGAAGTAGTTTCCGGTTGTTGATTTTTTAGTGGGAATTTTTTATCCGGGTGCTGTAACCACGGCCTTTTGTATTTCGTACAACAAAGGCAAAACAGCAATTCATGAAGCCGTTATCTTCCGAAAAAATAATTAAGCTTTGCAGGCGTTGCTATAAAAACAAAACAAATGACATCATTTGTCCGGCCTGCAAAAACGAGTTGATTGCAATATATGACAATAAGGTAACCTGGCGCACTGCTTATGAAATTGAAAAATTCAGCAGGAAAGCCTTACGCTTCAGCAATCGTGAAACTGAAGAAGGACTGTATTAACCTTTTTTAACTCATTTAGCAGGTTAGTGCGATCATTTTTGCCTGAATTGGATTAATTTTGACATCCCGTATAACTTAATCCATTCATATTCCATGGAAGCAAGGTTTAAAAGCAGGAAAACCAGGCTGGTGATTGTGATGACCCTGGTTGCTGGTCTTTCATTAGGATTTGTCACCTGGAAGGACAAAGAATTCGACATTGTAAAAAATCTTGAGATATTCTATTCTCTGTTTAATGAACTCGATCGGTTCTATGTAGATGAGACCAACCCGGAAAAATTGGTCAAGTCTGCCATTGACGGAATGCTCACTTCTCTTGATCCGTATACCACCTTTATTCCCGAAGAAGATCTGGAAGATTTTAACTTCATGACAACCGGAGAGTATGGCGGCATAGGGGCACTTATTCGTAAAGGTGGCGAATATGCCATGATTTCTGAACCGTATGAAAATTTTCCTGCTCAACTGGCAGGACTCAAAGCAGGTGACACCATACTTACTATTGACGGAGTTTCAACCCGTGGTAAAATAATCAGCGAAGTGAGTGAATTGCTCAAAGGCCAACCAAATACCAATTTAAAAGTGGAAGTTAAAAGACCTGGAGCAAACGGTATTTTGGAAAAAAGCATTACCCGTCAGAAGATTACCATTCCCAACATCCCTTATTACGGGATCATAGAGAACAATATTGGCTACATCCGGCTCAGTAATTTTACCAAAGATGCCGGAAAAGAAGGGAGAGAAGCACTTCTCAAATTGAAACAGCAGGGTGCGCAGGCCATTATTCTTGATTTGCGTGGTAACCCGGGCGGACTGCTGGTTGAATCGGTTAACATCGCCAACCTGTTTCTGCCCAAAAATCAGGAAGTGGTTAGTACCAGGGGAAAGGTAAAGCAATGGGACATTACCTACAAAACAACAAATGAACCGGTTGATACGGTTATTCCGCTTGTTGTACTTGTGAACAGGGGCTCAGCATCTGCTTCCGAAATAGTTGCCGGAGCCATGCAGGACCTCGACAGGGCTGTAATCATTGGCCAGCGTACATTCGGCAAAGGATTGGTTCAGACTACCCGGCCGGTGAGTTACAATTCACAGCTTAAGGTGACTACAGCAAAATATTATATTCCAAGCGGAAGATGCATCCAGGCCGTGGATTATTCGCATCGGAATGAGGATGGCAGTGTGGGTTACGTACCGGATTCACTGATACGGGAATTCAAAACACGAAAAGGAAGAAAGGTATATGATGGCGGAGGTATTTCACCCGACATGGCCATTGAGCAGGAAATGCCAGGCAACATTACTATAAGCCTGTTCAGTAAAAACCTGATCTTTGATTATGCCACACAATATGCTTACAAAAATTCCAATGTCAGCGGAATTGGCGACCTGAAACTTTCAGACAGGGATTATCAGGATTTTCTTACATTTCTGAAGGGGAAAAGCTATGATTATACCACTGAAAGTGATGACCAGCTTGAAGAACTGATCAAAACGGCAAAGAAGGAAAAATACTTTACCGGGGCAGAATCCGAATTTGAAGCACTCAAACGAAAAATAGCCCATGATAAGGAAAAGGACTTGCAGACTTTCAACAAAGAAATCAGGGGGATCCTTTATGAGGAAATAGCAAGCAGATATTTCTATCAAAAAGGCCGAATCATTGCCTCCCTGGATGAGGATCCTGATCTGGCCAAAGCCGTTGAAGTACTGCGCAATCCGCCTGCATTTGTAGCTTTGTTGAGTAATTCGAAAGTATCTGACGGCAAAGCAGGTATGCGGGGAGCCATCTATTAACCTTATAAACAGGGGGTAATCAGGTTGTCATAAGCCGTCATCAAGGTTTTCACAACCGGATGGGTGACATCATACTGAATATTGGCAATCCTCCTGATCGGAAGGATTTTGGGAGAGGTACCCGAGAAAAAAGCAGCTTCATATTTATGTAAAGTAATGATTGAGATAGATCTTTCAATTATCTTATAATTTAATTGTTTACATAAATCAAATACTTTCTGACGGGTAATGCCTTTCAACACCATATCGCCGGGTGCGGTATACAAGGTAGCCTTTTTCACAAAGAAAACATTGGTTTTACTCCCTTCCGTAATAGTCTCATCTTCACCAACCAACAGGGCATCATAAAGATTTTCGGCCCTGATGAATTCTGAAATGCGCTGACGCATAGCAGGAACTATTATTTTGATGTTGGGGTTGTTTCTTACAGCCATGAACAGGTTGGTTTCCACACCGTCCTGATACATATCGGGAGTGGGATAGGAATGCGGAATAAAATAGGTAAACAAAACGGGCAGCCGGTCATCACTGAAATGGAGCACTATTTTCACATTTCCCTCATGAAAACCGTTTTTTTTGATCAGATTCTTCAAAAGATACCTGATAACCGGAAATGAAAGTGAGTATTGACGACCTGAAAGCCGAACCGATTCCTGCAAGCGTTTCATATGATCATCCAGGAAAAGCGGAATTCCTCTGAAAATTCTTAATACCTCATACAGCGAAATGCCTTCTGTAAGAATATCAGGAGGGAAGAAGGAAACTTCCTTGAGATGGTTGTTCTCTGAAAAATAAGTTCCTGTATATTCAGGCATAAAGTAGCCAGTATTAATGTATTTATTGAGGTAGAAATATGTAAGATATAGTTCCTAATTGTTTTACAGAAGCGCGGTTATCTGAATTGAAGGAGGCCGACAGGGCCGATTTATAAGCTTCTTCACGCAAACAGGGATCGGAAGTAGACTTGTTTTCTGCTATAACGGCTGAAATGACCTTACCCGACTGGCTGATGATGATATCCAGGATTACCGTTCCTCCTCCCTGGCATTTATAAGTGGGAATATACAAGTAGGTATGCCATCTTCCTTCAAGAAAGTAAGATACGGTGGTGTTATCCTTCCGGATTACGTTGGGAACATCAAAGTCTCTTTTGGCAACTTCTTTGTTGTTCTCCTGGGAAATGGCATTTTCATCGGTATTTTCCTGTGCTTCTTGTTCCATCTGACCACCGGGAGCTTTCAGCGTAGAGATCCCCAGTTCCTGCATAACCTGTTTTTCGTAGTTTTCAGTGCTGATTTGGGGGTCAAGTTTGCTGGCTACGTTGGATGCAATGCTGTGAAGTGTTCGTTGGTCAAGAGCAGGGATACCCTCACCCGGGCCGTCCATTTCAAATTGTTTTTCTGTCTTTTCCTCATCAAGTGGTTTGATTTCCTCGTTGAACTCAATCAATACCTGTTCCTTCTTAACGTCATCAACTTCCCCCAGTTTAAACCAGAGAAAAGCGATGACCACCATCAGGTGCACACTGATGGCTCCAAGGATACTGTTTACATTATCTGTGAAAAAATGTCTCAAGTGGGTTCGCTTATTTCACACAAAAATAGTAAAATGCTTACAATCCGATTCATTTTTACCGGCAGGGAATGCATCAAAATTGTATTTTTGATTGATCACAGGAACCGGTTGTATGAATACTCAAAAACTGCGGCTGATATTTGCAGCCTTATTTTACCCTGCTATTCTTTTGGGCCAATTCTATTCCACCGGCTCTGCGCCTGCTTCACACAAATGGAATGAAATCAGCTCCGACCATTTCAGAATCATTTTTCCCAGGGGTCTCCTGAAAGATGCCGATAGCCTGGCCCGTGAACTGGAGTATTATCTGCCTTATACCCTAAACGATTTTGCCCCTTCCTGGAAAGGAAAAATGAATGTGCTTCTTCACAATACCTCTGTCCTTTCCAACGGTTATGTTACACTGGCGCCCCGGAGAATGGAACTGGTCATTACCCCACCGCAGGATTCCTATGCACAAAAGTGGACGAGCCAGCTGGTATTACATGAGTCGCGGCATGTTGCACAGCTCACCAGCATCAACCGAGGTTTTACCCGTTACCTGAGCTGGATTGGTGGCGAAATTGTTCCCGGAATGGTTTCGGCCCAAATGCCTTCATGGTTCTACGAAGGAGATGCAGTATACAGCGAAACCCGGCTTTCAGAAGCGGGCAGGGGACGCATTCCGGGGTTCGAAATGCCCTTGCGCACACTTCTTATGGAAAAGGAAGGATTTTACAGTTACGACAAAGCAGTTTTTGGCTCCTACCGCAATTTTGTTCCTGATAGTTACTGCTATGGATACCAGCTGACGCAATATGCCAGGGATAAGCAAGGTTCCGGTGCCTGGAGCAGCGCCCTCAGCTACACGGCACGGCATCCCTACCTCATCTGGCCGCTTGCCCTGTATATGAAAAAGCAGTTCGGAATGTATAAATCGGGTCTATATAAAGCAACAATGGATTCTCTTAATAAACAGTATTACAATAAAAAAGAGAATTATATATCAACTAAATATTCAGGTATTAACAAGAGAAACAACCGGGTTTATACCGACTTAAAGTTGCCAAAAGACCTGGGAGATGGCCGGACTCTTGCCTACAGAAAAGGTTTGAACCAGGTCGGAAGCTTTGTGGTAATTGAACCCGGCGGAAATGTCAACAGACTTTTTTATACCGGAAGGTTTAACCAGTTGAAATACGATGTATATGGAGCAATGCTTGTTTGGGATGAAATTGTTCCTGATCCGCGCTGGGAAAGAAGAGATTATTCGGTTATTATGCTGGCCGACCTGGAAAAAAATACAAAAATGGCGCTGACAAGAAAGAGCAGGTACTTCAGTCCGGATATTTCACCCAACGGCACCACAATAGCTGTAATTGAAATAGATGAAGAAAACAGAAACTTCATCACCCTGTTGGACATGCATACGGGTAAACAGGCAGGCCGTATCCCTGCTCCTCCGGGATGTGCGCTTCAATTGCCCGAATGGACCGATTTGCTGCATATTGTTGCCATAGCCGTTACTGCACAAGGTAAACAGCTGGTTGCCCTGGATCTGGCCAAGGAAAACTGGTCATTGATCCTGTCAGCCGGCAGGATGGATATTTCGGAGCCGGTTAACTATAAGAATTATATTTTGTTCAGGGCCTCATTTAACGGAATAGAAAATATTTATGCCGTAAGTAAAAGTAAATCAGATAATATATATCAGGTTACTTTTTCCCCTTATGGAGGTTACTTTTCTGCCGTCAGCAAAGATTCATCCAGTTTGCTTTTTTCTGATTACACTGCACTGGGTTTTGATGTGACCTCGGTACCGCTTGATCCCGGTCAGTGGGTTCAAATTGATGCGGGGCAAAGAGCCTCATTTACATGGCAAACCGATTCCCACCAAGTAAGTGTTGAGGATACGACCTCAACATTTGTTTCAGGCGAAAAGCCCTACCGGAAAACTGCACATTTATTCCAGTTTCACTCCTGGCTGCCCTTTTTTACCAAGGTGGATGAGCTGACTGAAAGCCCGGAACAAATTCCAATAACACCCGGGTGTATGATATTTTCACAGAATATGTTAAGTACGCTTACTTCAAGTTTAGGTTATAGCTTCGACAAGGGATATCACAAAATCATTCCCATGTTGAACTGGAGGGGCTGGTATCCGGTTTTTGAATTGTCAGGTCAGCTGGGAGGTCCACCAAGGGTTATGACCTTATCTGAAGAAGTTACCATGCCGGCAAATCATACGCCTTATTATGAGTTGACGCTGAAAACATACATACCCCTGGTTTTTAACAAGGGAGCCTATAACATCCGTCTGCAACCCGGAGTTGATTATCAGCAGTTGGGAATTTGGCATTATTCGGGTACCAGCCTGTCACAGGGAATCGACTTCATACATTTCCGCGCCCGGATAAGCCGGTTCAGGAGACTTGCCCTACGCGATTTTTTACCCGTATGGGGTCAATCGCTTTCGGTTACATTTACTGAAACAATTCTGGATAAAGGACTTTTTGGCAATCTCTACTTCGTTGAAACGAATTTGTATTTTCCGGGTCTTGCCCCGCAACATTACTTTTATTTAACCGGGGGCTACCAGGAGCAACACCTTGGAAAATATTTCATTCCCATCAACAGGATTGATTTTCCAAGAGGTTATCAAGCAGCAGTATCAGAGAAGCTTAGTAGTGTTAGCTTCAATTATGCGTTTAATGCTGGTTACCCCGATTGGTCAGTTGGCCCTTTGCTTTATCTCAAACGAATCAGAATGAATTTGTTTTATGACCTGAGCTATGGAGTTGACGTAAGAGCATACAAGCCGGAAGGAAGCAGCTATTTTACCGGGTTTTTAACATCAACTGGCGCCGAAATCCGGACCGATTTTCACCTGATCCGTTTTATATTTCCCATATCGGCCGGTACCCGACTGGCATACCTGCCCGAAAGGCAGAAGTTGCAGTTCGAATTCCTGTTGAATATCAACACCGCGATTTTTTAGTAAAAAGCTAGGGCTTTCCGGTTGCGGATTGATCAGCTGATGGGTGTGCATTGGCCAACCGGACAATTTTTTCCAGGCAGGTGATCATTGATTTTTGAATCAGGGTAAAGGGTGGGTCCTTTTCAGAAGCGACATAGACAAAACCTATATTGAGACTTGAAGTATGGGTAGCCAGTGCGTTCAGCAAGTGCGACTTATTTAAGCGATAGGCTTCACGTATTTTTCTTTTCAACAGGTTCCGGTCCACAGCATGTTTGAACTTTTTTTTCGAAACAGCCACAAGAATTTTGACCTCAAGGGGCATACCGGTTTCTTCAACGTTGTAAAATATTTTGAAGGGATTCAGGTTGAATGATTTACTTACACCAAAGAGCCTTTCAACGGAATTCCGACCGGAAAGCCTTTCATTTTTTCCGAAAGTGTTTTGCTGTGTCATTTTTTCAGAACAATTCTGAATATGGTTCCCTTATTTAGCTCAGACTGGTATACGAAAACCTTTCCTTCATGGTATTCTTCAACAATTCTTTTAACAAGTGACAGCCCCAGACCCCATCCTCTTTTCTTGGTGGTAAACCCGGGTTTGAATATGGTGTGGTACATGGATTTAGGGATTCCCTTACCGGTATCACTGATATCTATATAAACAACCTGTGTCAGATCAGAAACCACAATTTCTATGTCTCCTTTTCCCTGCAATGCGTCAATTGCATTTTTGCACAAGTTTTCAATCACCCATTCAAAAAGGGCAGCGTTAACGGGAACAATAATTTCGTTATGGGGAAGATTCATTGTAAAACGCACTTTATCAGATGACCTGGTTTTAATATAGTTTACTGCTGCCTGAATCACACCAAGTACGTTTTCTTTAACCAGCACTGGTTTAGAACCAATTTTAGAGAAGCGTTCCGTAATTTTCTCAAGCCGGGTAACGTCTTTCTCCAACTCGCTCAACATTTCCCTGTCGCCATTGCGAATCTTCATCATTTCAACCCAGGCCATCAGAGATGAAATCGGTGTTCCCAGCTGGTGCGCTGTTTCTTTCGACAGGCCAATCCAAACCTGGTTTTGCTCGAACTTGCGCGAAGTACTGAACGCAAAATAGGCGATCAGAATAAAAAGAAGCACCACTCCAAACTGGATCAGGGGATAAAGACGAAGCAGATCAAGCAAAACCGATTGGTTATAGTAGAGATATTGTTTATCTGAAGGCGCGAGGATGATGGTTATCGGAGGTGCGTGTTCTTTCATCTGCCCGAGTTTCCGTTTCATATAGGCCTCTTTTCCCAGTTTAGCCGAATCGAGATTTCTGGAAAGCAGGATCTGCTCGAGAGAATCGGTTACAATTACCGGGATCGTTGTATTGTCTTCTATCACACCCGCGTAAAAATCAAGGTTGGAATCATCCGTTCCGGAGCTCACAATCCTTGTCCATGCTTCAGCAAGCATTTCTGCCTTTTTCTTTTCCTGCTCAGCCATTTTGGCCACCAGCTGATTGGTATACACCAGAGAGGCAATACCTATAAGCACAGCAGAAATAAAAAGCACAAACTGCCAGCGTTGTTTTTGTCTGTAAGTGTTCAAGAACCCTTGTTTGTTTGTAGTGCTGAGTTTTCAATTATTCTGAGATGACCTTCACTCATCCTCCCATTCAATCACAATGTCATTATCTTTTTCGGCTTCAGGTGCCGGCTTTTTCACCTCCTGCTTTGGCTCAGGCTCTTCCCATTTGATCCTGAAGTTGTCGGAAGAAGGCTTGCCACTTGCCCCGGCATCTTTATCCCTGATGTTTTCACGGGTAATGCTGAAAGCCTTTTTCCTGTCGAACCGGACATCATAATTGTCCGGCTTACCCACAATCATCAGGGGTATGGTGGTCTGATCTTCCCTGGATTCTTCCATCAGAAACTCATCAATTTCCTTTTTCTTTTTCCTGGCCTTGTTGAAAAGTACTTCTGAAAGTAACACTTTTAAACGGTAATCAAAAACATTGTCAAATGAATGTGTTCCTGCTGCTGTGATATTGAAGGCAGTGGAGTTAATCGCCATCTCAGGTATGGTTACCAGGCGGTCATGGATATAAATTGTGTTCTTCAGGGTTTTGAAACGAATGTGTTTCAATTCATCAATATCAATGTATTTCGACAATTTCATTAGGGGTTCAAATTGTACCAGTTCACCATTGATAATCTCCAGTTCTCCTTTCGCCTGAATGCTTCTGGGAATCACATGCAAGGTTGAATCCCATATGCCACTGAAACCAATGGTTCCGGTAAGCTGTCCCTTAATGTTCTTTTCCACAATGAAATGCTGGGTGAAATTGTTGAAAACAGCAAATAACTGCTGGATGTTTATTTTTCGCGGCTGTGCATTGCAGGTTGCGTAATAGGTTTTGTCAGATTTCCTCTGAATAAAAGCATTTCCGGTGATTGAGCCGTCAGGAAAATTCATCGAAAAGTTATCAATGTACACGGAATCCCCAAGAGCCGAAAGGTTTAAAAGCACCTGATCGGCTTCGAATTTGCCTGCCTTGAACTTTTTTGCCTTTACCCGGGCTTTCAGGTAGATCCCGGAAGGAAATACCGATAAACTCTTGTAACCGCTTGAAGATTTATTACCTGAGGGTTGACTCAAATATTTACTAATATCAAGGTTATCTGTACTTATCTCAAGCGTTGATTTAAGTAAGTGATGATGCATCAGGTAATCCGGCAGATTGGCCATTTCGCCATGAATCAGCAGATCAGTTTCATTGAGTTTCAACTGCAGGCTGTCAAGTCTGACCTGGTTACCCCAGGTGGCTTTGCCCGAAATGTGATTGAGGGTAACAGGCGCATTTTTAAATTTGAATGAAGCATCCTCAGCAACAAATACCCCACTTTTAATGCAGTTCAATCCCAACAACAATGAATCAGCTGAGAACTGCTTCAGATTGCCGGCAGCAATGAAATTGGAACGGATGAACCCATCCATCCTTTCAACACTGTCCATGCCTGCAAATTCCTTTAAAGCCCTTAAATCGACCAATGATCTTACGTCTGCAGTAAAGCGCAACTGATTCAGATCGGTGAGCCTGAGGCTGCCGTTTATGTTACCTTTGCCAAGTGCTGCACTGAACAGGTCAATTTGAAGTAAAAAAGTGGAAGAATTACTGCCGGAAAGGGTTCCAATAACACTGATGTCTTCTGCAGTAGTTTTGGTTCGCAGATTTCTGGCTGAGCAGTTATCCAGTTCAAATAACGAAGTATACAACAGGCTGCCTTTGGTTGCAAGGCTTCCTTTGATGGTCAGAGTCATCTTGCCCTGCCCCGAGAATGCCATCTCATGTATCAGGGAGCTGTCCGGCAAGGGAATAAGTGATACAAGTTCGCCAAGGCCGAATTTTGGCATGTTGATGGTGAGATCCAGGTTTTTGTTTTTGCCGCCCTGATATTGTCCGCTTGCCATTGCAACGGCCTTGTTTACCTGAATCCGGCTGTCGCTGAAACGAAAGTGCCTGCTGCTGTATACCATCTTTCCGGAAAGCTGCACGGAAGCATTTTTTAACGGGCTGTTGTTCTTAACGGTTAGTCCGAAACGAGATAAATTGCCCCGGATTTCGCCTGAAAGCACTTTTTCAGCTGAAAACGAACCCCTGAAACCAATCTTTTCTGCATGCGATGAAATATCAACCTGCGAGGAGAAAGAAATAAACCTGACAGCCAGTTCATTAAGTCCTATACTGCGCAGGTTAACGGCATGTTGCTGACCTGAGGAATCTGCACTTTTCCAGATATTCAGGTTGTGATTGTTCTTTTTATCAAACAGGATATTTGTTCTGCCATTTGAAATATCAATTTTCTTCAGTTCAAATTCCTTTTCAAAGAGTTTCATAAGATCAAATTGCAGCAGCACACTTTTAGCCTGTAGCAACGTATCAGCAAAAGAACCCTTAAAATCGCGGGAAGAAAAATTATTGCCTGAAAGTAAAACCACATCTGAAATTTCAACTGTGGCGTTTGGAAATCCCTTCAATACCCTGAACTGGATGTCGCCCATGGAAAGTTCCGTCAGCAGGTGTTCATCGAGGTATTTTTTCATGAACCGGATGGTGGGCTTTTCATAAAACAAAGAGACCAAAACGGACACAATCAGAATCAGGCCCAGAAGACCTGCCGTTAATAGTGAAACAATCCGCAGCAGCTTGCGCAAATGTGAATTCATCATACCCCGAAATAACAACATTATTTAATCAGTAAACTCCCTTAAGGGAGTATTTATTACCAACTCATGCAAAAGTATATTTATTTAGTGAAAAAAGATCAGTTGGAAATGATCCCTGACCGGGATTCAATGGGAGAAGTATTTTGTTTCAATATGTTGTTTCCCGGGAAAAGATAGCGGTTCATGACCGAAAGTGCATGCTTGAAATCCAGGGGCTTGGAGATATAATCATCGCAACCGGCTTCCTGCATCTTTTCCTTGTCCCCGGCCATGGCATAGGCCGTTTGGGCAATTACGGGTATTTCCCTGTTAATCCTTTTGATAAGCTTCGTGGCCTCATAACCATCCAATTCCGGCATCATGATGTCCATTACAACCAGGTCAATCTGCTGTGACGACCGGACGATATCAAGTGCCTGTTTCCCGTTAGTGGCATGAACTATTTCCACGTTGGTTTTTTTTATCAGCTCATGGAGGAATTTGAAACTGTTCAGGTCGTCTTCGGCAATCAAAATGGTTTTGCCTTTCCAGTTGTAATCACCGTCTGATACCTGGACATATTCTTTAGATTCAGCATGCATCATAGTTGACCTCAGGTAGGGCAGGGTAAACAGGAAGGATGTTCCTGTACCTGGCACGGAGTCAACCCACATTTCACCACCGAGAAGCTGAACCAGGTTCCGGGATATGGCCAAACCCAGGCCGGTTCCTGCAATGTTCTTTTCTTCCGACCGTTTGGCCCTGCGGAATCTTTCGAAAATCTGGTTCAGTTCTTCACGCGACATCCCGGGCCCGGTATCGTGAACATAAAATTCAACCAAAGTTTCTTCCCGGATTGTGTACCCAAAGCAAATGGATCCCTTATCGGTAAACTTGATGGCATTGTTTACCAGGTTGATCAATACCTGTCTGAGTCTTAACGGGTCGGTTTTCAGATATACTTTACCGGCCTCCGGATCGGGTTTGAAACTGATCTCCAGCTGGTTTTTACCTATTTTTTTCAGGATCTCCGATGAAGTGATTAACAATTCCTCTCCCAGGGCATTCAGGTCACAATCTTTTTTTACAATTTTTAGCTCCCCTGCTTCAATTTTGGCCATGTCAATGATATCATCAACCAGGTTCAGCAGTACTTCGCTGCTTGTGCGGATATACCTGGTGAAATCTTTCTTCTGCACTTCCGGAATCTGATCAGAAGCCAGCAGGTTGGAGAATCCGATAATGGAATTCATCGGAGTTCTTATTTCATGAGACATGTTGGCAAGGTAAGAGGATTTCAGTTCATCTGAAGTCTTTGCTTTATTGGTCTCATGCTGAAGTGTACGGATGTAGTCGACCCTGTCGGTTATGTCTATTATAATGCCCCTTCTGCCAGCCACCCTGTTATTTCTGATTATGTTATCGGTGTATACCGATGCAGGGAAACGGGATCCGTTTTTACGGATGGCAATGAAATTGGAATTTTCCAATTTTTCATTGCCCAGAATGTCTTCCCGGCTCGATTCAGAAATCAGTGTTTCTATCAGGTTCAACCCTTCTGAAAGGTTTTCGGTTGAATAGCCAAAAGCTCTGTACCAGGCTTTGTTAACATACGTGTAATTCCCGTATGAATCGGTTTCAAAAACGCTTTGAGGTAACATGTCAGCCAGTTCGCGATAACGCTGCTGGTTGTCCTCGGCTTTCTGAAGTGCACTGTCACGTTGCTTTTCCCATATTTTCAACTGCGAAAGCAAATTGCGGAATTCACGGTATATCTGTTTTACCTCATAAGCTGAATTCCGAAGGTCAATGGAATGATTGCTGTCACGATGATCCCTGGAAAGTACGGAAATGTAATTGGTGAGTGCTTCCAGATGTGAGGCAATATGGCGCGTGGCTTTGAAACTGAAAAAAACGGCCATTACCAGTATAACTAGAACTGCAAACACATAAAAAACGTTCAGCCTGGTGATCAGTGACTTTTGTGAAAGAGCCGAGTGCTGCGTCAGCTCATTGAACGATCTTTCAATGAGCACGCTCATGCTGTTCAATGACGCCTTCAGGGCGGCATTGCTACGTATCCCGGCCTGCTTGTCGAGATCAGCCAGCCTGAAAAACGCTTCGGAATAATTGTCAAGAAGTTTACGGGTAAGCGCCTTTTCATTAACAGATAAGCGGTTGTTTGCTGAGATAGCTTTATGCAGTTCCGGTAGCAGCATTTGAAGTGATGCGGCCGAAGTGTTCCCATCACCGGAGAAATAATCATTTTCAATTTTCTTAAGCTGGTAAATAGCGCGACTGGTGAAACCGGGCGTGACTTCAATCTGATGTCCGTAATCCAACAATTCACCTTCCAGGCCTGAATTGCGGTATCCCCGTTTATAAACCAGATATACCAGGCTGTCAAACAGGTAATTGTATTTATTGAGTTGGCCCGACAGTACCTTCAGACTGTCAGCAATGCCAAAGGCTTGACTTTGTTTTGAAGTCTGAATTTGAGAGAGGTCAGTCATCAGCGCCTGGCTGATCTGCAAGTGCTCAGTTAAATAGGGATTGAAACCTTTTATGAAGAAGTCTGTATTGGACTGATCCTGGGCCAAAAAGTCGGTCACCGATCGGGAGTCCTTAAGAAATTTAATGTAAAGCAGGTTGATTTCATCAGTTACCCGGGTTATGGCTTTCTCCCGGGAATGATGAATCACACTGACAGGAATTATTAAGCCGGCAGTGAGCAGCATAAAGATGAGAAACCAGGATAATAACCTGTACCTAAGAGAATTGAGCATGCTACTTGAACATTAGCAAATTGATACCCAAAGTAGACAATAATCAATTAGGCTTATTTGTGAATAATAAAAAGTTATTGACATTTTAGAGAAAAGGCGGGAAAGTTATCAATAGGTTGAACAAAAAAAAGAGGCGCTGCAGTCAGCGCCTCTTTTAAACTTTTTAGAATGTCATGGCCAGTCCTATTGTGAATGGATGCAAATCTGGCCCCTTATCGGTTACAAACATGGGTGTCAGATAGTAATCGGCAAACAGGTAGGCTGTTCCATATCCCACACAGGCAGTGAGTCCGTACCGGAACGGATTGATGTTGAAGTCGTCGTTGTTCTTGTCTTTATTCTTGCCATTTTCTTCCTTTAAAACCACCTTGGTATGCGATCCGAGTTTCAGTCCGCCTACAATGCCTGCTGAAATGAATACCCTTTTTGCCCTTACTGTATTTGGAAACTGAAATTCCAGAAGAAGCGGAACGCGCAGGAACAAAGTTGTGAGTTTGCTTTTTCTGACGTCGCCCGGGAGTGAATCTACCACAACCATATCGTTTTCCTCAATAATGGAATTGTTGCGGTCAAAGAAGTAATTGTTGTATTCGAGTCCCAAACCGGTTACCAGTCCGGCATGCGTGGTGCCAAAACCCAGGCTGAATTGGGCGAAGTTCAGGTCTAAGGCCCATGACCTGCCTGTGTTCAGGTCCATGAATATGTCCTCTCCCTCGCGTGAAATGGTCATGTCGTCATCCAGAAAATTATTCAGACCCATTCCAAACCCGGCCCAATGTCCCCTGAATTTCTTGTTTTTAATCTTTTTGTCCTCATCCAGGTCATAAATATTAATTTCCGGATCCTGGTCATCCTCCCGCTTGACAATCCTGATTTCCTTGTCTCCCACTTTAATACTTGTGGAATCGCGATGATCGGCAACCTGAATGATTCCTTTATCGCCCACTTTCACCACGGTAGTGTCTCCGTCTTCACTCACTTTGATCACTTCTTTGTTGAGTACCCTGATGCTTACTTCATCTTCTTCATCATCAACAATAACCGGTGTAAATCCGTCGTCGTCTTCAATAATTACCTTATCAGGAGTGTCTTCCTTTCCCATGATTCGTTTCAGCGAATCGAGTTCCTGAGCATATATACCGGTTGCAAAAGCAAAGAGTATAAGCAGTGTATACAGTTTTTTCATAAAGCAGATAATTTTAAAGTTCTTGATTGTATCAGTCGGACGTTTTGAGCTGGCAGAAAGTTACAGGAGTTATCTGATTTTATTGCCGGAAATCTTGTAACTGTCCGTATTTAAAAGAATTCCCGATAATTTGCCGTTTTCATCGAGTGTTTTGTCAATGTCCAGATTTGCTTCGGTAAGGTAATTGAATCCCTGAACGGCCTTCTCGGCAGTTTTCCAGAAATCCACCCTGCTGATCAATGAGCGCAGCAATCCCTGTTCGTCTTTAGATGATGGCGGGTCAACACCTGCAATATCTCCTGATGCTGCATAGGAACTATTATTGCCGGATATCCTGAGCAAGTCTGCAGCGAAGGGTATGGATTCGGCAAGAATTCCTTGTGCCCCGATGGATTCAAGTGGCAGAAGAACTGCGTCTTCAGCTGCGATTTCCTGTATCTCGGGCAAAACAGCTTTTGCAGGAGCTGCTTTTATATAATTTTTAACAGGCATAATAGTTTGTGGAGCTGGGGAATTTACAGATTCCTTCACCGAAACATGTTGCTCTGTAGGGGCAGTAGGCAAAACCCCTTCTTCTTTTTCAGGGACCCCGGTAAATACTGATTCAGCAGGCTTTCTCGAAATCAGCAGGAGCAGCAGCGCCAAGGAAGCCGCTATACCCAGGGCATAATAAATGAACCGGGACTTCAGCGCAAACGAAACATTTTTTTTCAGCCGGGCTTTGTGGGCATATACCACCGAAAAATCGGGTTGCAATTTTAGTTTGGCATACAAGTCGAGTTCCTGCTTTCTTTCAGGATGTGTTGCCACAAAGTCCGAAAATCGCTTCAGGTCAGCATCGTCAAGCAATCCTTCGCATGAGGCAATGCAAAATTCTTCAAAGTTTTCTGAAGAAATTTCAGGTATATCTGCGAAGTCTTTTTTAAGAGAATCCTTTTGGTTGTATTCGTTATTTCCGTTAAGAGATATGCTGGAATCATATTCCGGAATGTAATTTTCGTATTCGGGATTTTCGGCTAAAAAAGCCATCAGATCCGCAGTAAGCAACGGGTCCAGGTTACCTTCCAGGTAATCGAGCAGGTATGCTTCAAAATTGTTCCGGTTGATGGTCATGGGTCCTGTTTATATTACTGTTTCAATACTTCCGATGTAATTCTTCAGAAACATCCTGGCCCTGAATATGTAAACCTTAACCTGCGATTCACTCAGTCCGGTTATTTCTGCAATTTCTTCATACGAATATCCCTCGTAATCGCGCAACATAATCACGCTTCGCTGGTCCTCAGGCAACCGGGTTACTGCTTCATCCATGATCTGGGCGAGTCCGGTATAATGATCCGTTGTCACGGCCCGGTCATGTTTTTCTTCCTCAAAAACGGTCATTCTTTTCTCCTTCCTGATCATGTCAATCATGGTATGGTAGGCAGTGGTAAACAAATACGACCTGACCTTTTGGGCGGCCACTTCATTTACTTTTACCCACAATTTCTCATAGGTATCCTGAACGACGTCCCGTGCCCTATCCTCGTGCTTCAGATTTTTGAGAATAAAGCGGTAAACCCCGTCGGAATGGTCATCTACACTTTTGTTGTATTCGGCAACTGTCATTTTAGGATCCGGATTCGAGGGTATGACGATTGAGGAGACGTAAAGTTACAGGAAATTTAAAAATTATATTTCAGCCTCAGAAATGCCATGTTGATCCTGGTTTTTTGCCAATCAGGGGGCCGATGTTTTTGTGGTTTCGGTCACAGCCGGATTTCTGTACAGTTTGACATAAACCTGCAGGCAATGATATTCCTGTTCCACGATCCATTCATTTTTAAGCTCATCGATCTCCTCGTCAGAGAACATGTTGAAGATATTCGAATAAAAAACATACGGATGGCGCTGCAGGCTGGCACGCCGGAATGTCCTTTCATCCTCGTTCACCAGGATGAATTGATTCGGTGTGACATTGGGCACTTCGGAACCAATGTTCTCAAAAGGTATTTTCTTTTCATCGATATATGCCATCATGTTGGCCCGAAGGTGGTGGTATGGAAGGTGTGCCAGTGTAGCATCCCAGCCGTTGGCTATTTTATCGGGATAAACCCAGAAACTGCCGCTGATGAGGCCCATAAAAACAATTACAATGAGAATTTTACGCAACCTGCCGGTAAGTGGTCCGGCAAAGAGCAGGTATGCGCTCAGCATGGCCAGAATGTAATAGAGGGGTAGCAGGTACCTGTGGTTGTTGAGCATTTTATAAAAGAGCATGGTAGGGGCATTTACTACCACCATGATGGCAAGCAGCAGAAACAATTGCTTCAGGGTTGCATCGGTTTTCATTCTTCCTCTGAAAATCCAAAAAACACCCATGAAAACAGGAATCCAGAGGAACAACTTCCCCAGGTCGGTCAGGCGCCAAACGTAAATGAGCAGATTCCTTAAAACGCCTTTGGCGTTAACTGTTTCGTAACAGGGCATCCAGGGTGATGCGGGATGATGAAGAATCCATCCTGTGCTGTAATAATGGAAGATCATCCAGGCGCCAAACAGAACCAGCGCGGGCAGGTAGGGTAGGGCAATACGAATCAGATTGCGGCTTTTATTGTTGAAATTCAGGAACAGATCGAAAATTCCTATGGTTAATGCCAACTGCAAACCCCGCATGTGAGAAAATATAAGTCCTGTAATGGCCAATGCCAGGGCTGTTTTCTTGTGAAATAGTACGGCATAAAGTGCCAGTAGCATAAAGAAGAGCATGACCAGATCGGTAGAGAACAAAATGGTTTGAGAGAGGAAGGTCGTATCGGCGAAAATAAGCAGCATGGCGGCAACAACAAACCGGCCGTTGAAAAAGTAGTTGACCAGGTTCCGGGTGAGCCAGATGATACCCAGTGTGAAAGGAAGCATAAGCAGGTGGGCGGAAAACAGGCTTTTACCGGCAAGTTCCCAAACAAGTGCAAGCAGGTATCCCAGGGCAGGCGGATAACCTGCATCCAGTTCAGTGGGTAAAACAAGGCAGAAATGATTATCGGGCAACCAATAGCCCAGTTTTGAAAAGAGCAGGTCTTTATCAGAAAAGAAAGGCAGGTTGCAGGAGAAAACAAAAAGCAGAATAAAAAAGGCAAAAAAGGGAAGGAGTTGGAGCCAGGGTTTTTTTGCTAAAAAGGTCATGGTTAAATGAATGAATGGCAGTAACATGCCATGACATGTTACTGGTCCATATCCTTACTTTTTCAATGCATTGGCACCGCCCACGATTTCCAGGATTTCGTTGGTAATGGTAGCCTGGCGGGCCTTGTTGTAATTCAGCTCCAGTTCCTTGATGAGATCCGTTGCATTATCGGTTGCCTTGTGCATGGCTGTCATTCTGGCCCCGTGTTCTGCAGCATTTGATTCGAGCAGGGCCCTGAAAAACTGAACCCTGAGGGTATACGGTATCATTTCATCGAGAATGGCCTTATCGGAAGGTTCAAGAA
>CAYTNC010000024.1:0-29444 GCA_964438935.1 uncultured Bacteroidales bacterium | reverse complement strand
TGCGCAAATTTAGTTAAACAAAATGTATATTACAAAATGTATATTACAAAATGTAATATGTAAATTTGTTATTTATCTGCATCATTCATTTCTCCGCTCCAACAAAAATCGGAATACGCGCAATTTCTGCATTTTGAAAACGACTTTTTATCAGGACATTGAACAGATACTGTAATCCGGCTGATCTCTCCAAGCATTCTGTTTATTTCATCATGATCTGCCTGAGTAAATTCAATAGTTCTTGTTTCTCGCATTTTTGGATATTCAAGGATACCTGTTATCCCTTCCATTCCATTGCGTTGCATTACATATATATAATACTTGATTTGCCATTCATGCGCCTGTTCATAGCTGTCACTTTTTTTTATTTCATGAATAACTTTTCGTTTGGGATCATAGAAATCTATTTTAATCCCATCCATTTCAATTTCAGTATAGTGCTCAGATCGTTGTGGATAACTGTTTTCATGGATCAGTTTTCCTTCATATACCAGATCGCTTGTATGTTCCATATTGATCCCATTTGAAAACAGCCACAATTTCCGGTGGCATATCAGGTAATAATTGAATTGGGTGCCGGTGATGCTCATTTCAATAGTAATGAAGAGACCTGACAGAGTCCGGAAGACCTGTCAGAGTATGGGATTATAATTCACCTGATTTAGCTATTAGTTTAGTTGCTTTTCATAATTGAATGCAGACATTAATTCAGTCAGCTTCTGTTCGGCTTTATTGATAGCATCACTACTTTCATTCACTGTAACAATATAATTAGAACATGAAAGAGTAACAAAAACATCTGCACCGGCAGTTTCATCAATGATGGGTTTTGCTTTTGGTTTTTCACCGTCTTCAATTAGTTTGGCGCGTATTGAACCAGCCAACTTATTTGCATCATCGCTAATTGCAATAGCAAGCGTTTCCATTAAACTAAAAGTGCGGGCTTGATTTGAGGTAATTCGCCAATTGAGTAAGGCGCTTGCTAAAGCTGGTATTACTTTTTCCCTTTCTACTTTGGGAAGAACCAAACATTTGCCAAAAACATTTTCAGATTCCAACCAACCTTTTGCTTTTAATTCTTCAATTTTTTCTTTCGATAATTCTGGCTCATGTAAATTGGTTGAAACGCAAAACAGGGTACGTAAATCTATAGCAACATCATAAACGAATAAGCCACCTGTTCTAACATTGTCTGGAATCCAATTTCTTCGCGGAAGAGTTCGATTATTAACTGACAAAAAATCATTAATTTCCTCATCTGTTAATAATTTATCTCCCATCCTTACATTAACTGGATGACGATCGGGCTTATCACTTCTGTCAAATGTTAAGTTTTCTTTATTGGTACCAGCAAGCAAGGGATGGAGAGCCCTCATTGCTGATATGGACAAAGGACTTCTTCTTTTCACAGTGATTCCATCACCGGCGCGCATCCAACCTCCTAATAACTGGTCAATATACGAAGGATCACAGGGTGACCAAGGTTCTTTGTTTTCCAACTCCTTTTTAGCTGTAACGTTATAATTAAATGTTATGGGAGCCATTTGAACATTCAAACTTGACGTTAATGCATCGAGTATCGAACGTTTTACCTGTTGTCCGCTTGAATAAGCTACAACTCTGTTAAATTGTGGGTCAAAATAAGTTTTCTGGCCATCTTGTACACAAAATACGGTATGTTCAGCGTGTTTCAACGCCCTTAAATAAATGTAAGGATTCATAATTATTAGGTTAAGATTTTTTATTTACAACTGCGTATTGAAAACGAATTAATGTAAGGAAATAAGGAACATTATCGATTGGCATCGTGTGAATTAAACTTGCAATCTCAACTAATTGGTTTGTGTTTTGATCACTTTTGACAATAACAGTTAATGCCTCGATGAACTGTTTCTTATTCACTGATGCCAATAAATTTGCAACATCTTGACTTTTTGCTTTCTTGGCATTAATGTCACTCATAGAGTAATTATTGAGGGTTGTCGCGATATGTTGCGCCTTTTCCCATAGTTGTTCGTTGTTTAGCATAGATAATAACCAGATTTGGTATGTATTATAATTAATTGTTTTTTCTTCGTCGTTATTGCCAAATTTTGGGACAATTCCTTTAATTAGGCATTCTCTAAACCCCTTAGGCTCTAACGCATTTACTCCAATAGCTCCCATTTGGCAAGCTTTAGTAAAGCCTAAAGCTGTTCCAAACATTTGCTCAACCTGATCTTTTTGTGACGTACCAAAATACTTCTCATATAATTCAAATGGTTGACGAATGCATGGCAACTCAAATGGAACAAATCCAACGGTAATATTTGTTTGCCCCAAACTGTAAACATAAGTAGTTAATGTGCTATCCGGGTAATTACGGGCAATACCAACTAATACTTGTGTCCACGCCTGTGTTGTAACTTCCATACCTCCATCTTTCATGGTTCCAAATGGAGAAAATGAGGCTGTTGGACTCAAAGCATCGTAAGCATTTTTATTATACCGATGTGCTATCCATTGACCATTCCATGTGTTTATTTGATTCCCCCTAAGGCTGGGAGTTTTATTTAAATATTCCCGATATATTTGCCATCCTTCGAATAAATCCAACAAAATTTGCTTGTTGCTAAATAAAATAGATAAACCACTTTGCACCCCAATGCCAAAACCACTGCCAATCCAAGATAAATAGACATCTTCCTTTTTTAATGGCAAGTTCAAATTCGTAATTTGACCTGAAGTAGTTGCTGTTAAGTCCAGCGTAGGAAACCCAATGGCAATACTTGCATCAGCAGGCTCATTTTCAATTTTTTCAATAATTTTTGTAAACCTGTCGTTTCTTTTTTCAATGGTTTCATAGGGTATTTGCCCACTTCTCATCTTGTCCCAGCTTATTTTAGGATTTTCTAATGGAGAGTTTCCGGCAGACATCAGGTATTTGTTATGATTAAAAAATAATTCGTAATACTTTTCGATGAAAAATTCTTTTGCAGTATAATTGCTTTTGAATTTCTCGTTATAAGCATCCAGAAAAATTTTTCCAATATTTGCTGCTATCATATCTATTTCTATAAAAATCGTTGTGTAACATCATAAAATTCTGGCTTGGCGAATTCGACCAAAAAACCCGATTCATTATTGTATGCTTTTGAAGGAATCACAAATGGCTTTGAACCTGCATTTGATTTGTCTAAACTCCGGTAAGCAACTGAGCGGTACGAAACCGGTATTTCTATTTTTGACTGGTCTTCATAAGATGCTGTTTCGTAGAATTCCTTATCCGATTCCTCAATGCATGTAACCGAATCGATATCTAATGTCTCTAAAAGCGCTGACTTTGAATTATGCCAAAGCTCTTTTATGAACCACTTACCCTCTTTGAAAACAGAACTCAGGTCTATGTCTACAAATTCGATTGAAGGATAAACCATATCTATCAGTCCTTTGGCATCTCTCTCCTTCATAAAAGTATTATCGGGTAATGCTTCATAGGTTCGGTGTAATACTTCCAGTCCATAAGGCAATGCCTCTGTTTTTTCATCTGGTGGGCATAATACATAAATGGGTTTGTAATGGCCTATTGTATCTTTGGTCCTCTTGCGGTTTATTCTTCCAAAACGCTGTATTAATGCATCAATAGGGGCACATTCGGTTATCATAAGATCAAAACTTATATCCAGGCTCACCTCAACTACTTGTGTGGACACAACCAGGCAAGCCTCGATACTGTTGTTAAAAGTATTTCTCAAATTATTCTCAAGCTCACTGCGTTTACCCCGCTTAAACCTACTATGCACCAACATTTTTTGTACATGAGGATGCTTTTCTTTTAGGATTTCATATAATAATTGAGACCGTTTAACCTGATTGCAAACCAATAGTATTTTCTGCTTTTGTTGAATAGCTATGTCGATTATTTGGCTCAACGATTCCAGAGAATTGGATTTATAAATGATATGCCTGTCAAATGTATCTAATACTTCGTCGGGCAGATATACCTCATATATATTGTCTTCCCCACCCAATATATCAACCAAACGATTATATAAAACAGTAGGCATAGTTGCTGTTCCAATATGTACGCGGCAACCAATATTACAAAGGATTTCAACAATCTTCAAAACTATAGCTTGAGTTGTTTCCGAATAGGTATGTATCTCATCTAATATTACATCGCATCCCTTTAAATCTGTAACCAGAGCTTCATATCCCTTTGTGCCGAAAATCAATGAAGCCAATTGGTGGGGGGTAAGAACTTTTATGGAAGCTCCAATATGCCGTTGAAGTATTTTTTCTTCTATTTTACCTTTTTCTAATTTTATACTCGAAGATGCATGAAGTAAACGGATATCAGCATCGGTATCTTTCAAATCGCCTTTTATCCTTTCGTACATTGCGTTAATTGATGCCTGAAATGGAAGTGTATAAAACACTCGGCCTTTACAACGCCGAAGTAAAAAATCGGTTTTTCCGGCTCCTGTCGGTGCTGTAACCAACGTATGCGACCGCTTGTCATCCGTTGAAATTAGCGACAATGGATATAAATCACTTTTTCGGGAATGATAATAACTCAAATCGGGTGGTATAAATAGCCTGTTTGTTAAGGTATCAACGAAGCCACCCGTAGCGGAGGCCAAATGGTCTGCAGCAATCAAAACCCCTTTCCACTGCGAATAGCCATAAGTTTTAGATTCACAATAATCCACGACTTTATAAAAGTTATCTTCTGCGTCCTTTAAGGAAACTGGCTTTGTTTCAAACTCAAAATATTCCAGAATAGATAATGCATCCTTGCTCCAAATATCAAAATCCTTACTATGCTTTTTAAAGCATTTCGGATCGGTTCCTATTAAATCAAGTATTCCTTTCCCTCCGGCATCTTGGTATATAGATTTGTGATGAGCAACTACCATATCTATAATCGGGTACTTTTCTTTTTCGCTTAATAGTGAGATAAAAAACAACGATGCTAATTCATGACGAAAAACGAAATTGGGTGGACGTTGATAATTTGGTAATAATGTATTTTGAAAAACCGAACTCACTTTTCCAATATCGTGCAATATGGCCCCTCTTCTTGCAATTGAGACATCGAGCCCAAGATGTACTGCAACTTTTTCGGATAAAATGGCAACTTCTGACAAATGCTGTATTAATGTAATACGCCCGTTCTCTATACCTTTAGCTAATATATTGTCAAAACTGCCCATTACATTCCGATTACTGGTTTTCCGGTTATTTCCAACCATCCATACATGGGTTTTGCTTCTTCAAAACGATTAAAACCTACCAAAAAAGATTTGTCATTTTCGCCAAACCGTAATTCAAAACCGGTTAAACCGTCAAATTCAGAACCATTCATCTCCAACACCACACCATCTGGCAATAACACATCCTCGTTTCGGCACATACAAATATGCTGTTTTGCAGCTTTTTGGGCATCATCTTCCTTATCAAAAGCTAAATAAAGCAAAGGATCAATCATTACTCCGCGTTCTAAAATAGATTGATTACGAACCATCATTTTTAGTTGTGTTTTCTTCTCCCAACCACGGGTTTGAGTTTGTTCCTGCTGAACACTAATAGAAGTATAGCTTAGCTTATGGCGTGCAATAGAAGTGACTTCCAATTTCTGTCTTAAACCTTCAATAATAGATGGAGTAAGGAATTGTTGGCTAAAGGTTTTGCTATCCCTCACGGCTGTCCAAGGTTTGATAAACCCGAATGGACCCGAATATTTTACTATGTAATACATATACTTTTCTATTTTATTGCTCCAAATCCAATTCCTGTTGAATTACCAAGGCCTACATTCCAAGCAAATAGTTTAGTCTCGGGTTTTCCTTTTATTATTACAGGACACCAGTTTGCCCTATTGGCTATTCCTTTATAATCTATCATTTTAGTTCCTGCTTTGGGGTAATTACTGTCAAACCATATATCAAATGAATCATCTGATAACCCAGCTTCTTTTAGTTTTGTTTGCAAGGTTTCCTTAAGGTAACTATTTGCTCTTGGATCATCAAATAATATATGATCAGTTCTTTCCTTCATATATCTTTTGATTAAAATAGGACTAGCTGCAAAAAACAATTCCCGTTCGGACAAATCTGGATTTTCTTGAATAGAAATTTCAGAAACGTACAAACCCCCAAACATTGTGGGATCAGCCCGAATTCCAGAAATTATTTTTTTCAGAAGTTCAGAACAATGTGAACTAAAGAAAAAAGAAGCACCACTCTCAAACTGTAAACCTTTATTGGTCGCTTTGCCACCTTCGAGCCTAGAGAAAGAATACAGAGAAATCTTTCCATGTTCTTCATTCCATCCTAACCATTTATGAATGGCCCCAACAAGCTGTGGTTGATGGTCAAAAGGAATGATGGTACTATGTAAATTGGTTTTTATATGGATACGCATTCTATCTTATATTGATTTTTAACTAAATATTTTATTCCAATTTGTCTTTTCCAATTCAGACACTGACAGGTCTGTTGACTCTGTCAGGTCTTTCATCAAAACCAGATTCTGTAAGGACCTTCGGACTCTGACAGGTTTTTCGGACTTTGTCAGGTCTTTCGATACTCTTAACCCCAACTTTGTCAGGTCTTGACAACTTCACAACACCCGAAACCCAGGCTATTCTTTTCTCCAAAACCACCGTAATACCCTATACGCATCAGCTCAACAGGTGCGGTAAACCTGAACTCAAACAGGTAACCCTTTAAAAACACCTGTTCCGTTGTTCCGGCTTTTATCTTTACCAGCTTTTGCCTGGGTTGTCCCTTTAATTCCATCCTGATAGCTCCGTTTATGTATTCATCAATGTTTCGTACTTCTGTTAACCCGTTTTCAGCCAATGCTACGTATTTGTTAACCAGGTTGCCTGCCATTAACTCACTAAACTTCTCTTCAACAGGTGACAAATAACGCGCATGCCTGCTGTTTTCTGCATCATTGGCGCTGATAATAACTGGCGAGATGGCCCTGTAGGTCATTTCGTTGTTAAAATCAACATCGGACAACTTTTCTACCTGGCTTACACCAAAATCAACCGAACTGACCCGGTCGCCCAATTGAAACTTTTGCTTACGGAATAATCCGGTTATAAAGTGTTCAACAGCTTTGGGTAAGTAAAAGCTTACAGTTAAAGCAACCTGTTCTGATAGCAAGGTCAGTCTGTCGCCTTCAACAGCATATTTCACCGGAACCAATTGCGAAAAAGTAAATAACTTGAATTTCCTGTTTTGCCGGGTATGGCCTGTATTATGAAGCCATTTTGAGAATTCTCCATCCGATTGATTTATAGTTTGATATATCCACGACGATAACTCATATTGATAGTTAATCGGTATCTGCGTTTTTCTGCTTCCGTTGCTGTTAACATTTAATAATAGCCTGAACCTCATGTTGAGATTTTAATCATAATGGGTAAGGCAATTTATAAAAATGTTGTGAGGGTTGCAATCAGAACGGAAGAAATAATTAACTAGGTTTAGATATTTTTAAAAAAAAGGATATACACTTCATTGTTTTGTGGGTTGCTGCACATCTGTTATTTGCACACCTCCCTTTTTTTTTGTAAATTGTACAAACATTTCACACCTTAACCAAAACTGCCATGAATTCCACAGACAGCCAATCAGCATCAGCTGATACGGGATCAATCCATCAATATCCTGTCACTTACCACGCAACGCCAAAGTATTGTGGAAAAGCTGTTCAAACCCAATATTGCTAAAAAGCTTTTTTATCACACAGGTATTCCGCTGCTGGTATTTCATTGAAAATTGGGGGAAGAATTTCTTGCAGATTATGCAGATAAGGTTAAAGAATCCCCTCAATCCTTTGCAGTTCCTCTTCACTGAACGTTGGGTTTTTTAATGCATTCAGGTTGTTCCTGAGCTGATCCACCGAACTGGCGCCAATCAAAACTGAAGTTACCCGGCTGTCCTTAAGCAGCCACATGATGGCCATTTGCGCCAGGGTCTGGTTCCGTGATAAGGCTATGTCGTTGAGCTTTTTAATTTTATTGATTTTTTCCGGGGTAATATCTTTTTGTTTCAGAAATCCATGTGCTTTGGAGGCCCTCGATCCTTCCGGAATTCCCTGAAGATACCTATCGGTCAGCAATCCCTGTGCCAGCGGGGAGAAGGCAATAAGTCCCATTCCTTCTTCATCAACCACATCCAGTAGGCCATTTTCAACCCAGCGCTCAAACATGGAATACTTGGGTTGGTGTATAAGGCAGGGCGTTCCGAGTTCTTTAAGAATTTTTGCAGCCATCCTGGTTTTATCGGTGGGATAATTGGAAATGCCGGCATACAGTGCCTTTCCCTGTTTCACTGCTTGTGCCAGAGCGCCCATTGTTTCTTCAAGAGGGGTTTCGGGGTCGGGCCTATGCGAATAAAAAATATCCACATAATCCAGCTTCAGCCGCCTGAGACTTTGATCCAGGCTCGACAGTAAATATTTTCTGGATCCCCAGTCGCCGTATGGCCCATCCCACATGGCATAACCGGCTTTGGTAGAAATGATCATCTCATCGCGATAGGGTCTGAAATCCTTTTCCAGGATGATTCCGAAATTCTCTTCAGCTGAACCGGGAGGCGGACCATAATTGTTGGCCAGGTCAAAATGGGTGATACCCGAACTGAAAGCATGCCTGATCATGGCCCGGCTGTTCTCCAGAACGTCCACGCCTCCGAAATTGTGCCACAAACCCAAAGAAATGGCGGGAAGTTTAACTCCGCTTCTGCCGCACCTGTTGTAATGAATCTGTCCGTAGCGCGATGAATCAGGTTGGTATGTCATGTTGTTGTTTTTTGCTAAAGTTAATATTTATTTTTCTTCAACAGGCTCAGCACTAACTTGAGGAGAAAGACAGAAACCAAAATTAAAGCATATTCTTTGGGTATATAATTACTTTTAATATCTTTATTGTATTATTTCAGCGGTTTATGGAGCCATTAGACATTATAGGTACAAATGACACGCCCCGGGTTATTTTTGATCCGGAACATGATATTTTTGAGATATCAGGGCGTTCATTACCCGAAGATGTGGTTTCGTTCTATCAGCCGGTGCTCGACTGGCTCGATGATTACAAAAATCACCCTGTTAAGAAAACTGAATTCGTTTTTAAATACATCTATTTCAACACGGCTACATCCAAGCTGGTACAGGATATCCTGTTCAAACTTGAAAATCTGAATGAGTCAGGCCATGAGGTGAATATTCTCTGGTATTATGAGCAGGACGACGAAGATATGTACGACATTGGTATAGAGTTCAAGGAAAACATCAGCTTACCCTTTGACATCATCGGCTATTGATCCGCTGCTTTGGATCAATCAGAAAACACAAGCTTTCAGTAACTCCAATGCGGTTTCACTGTTCTTTTCTTCAGTCAGGTCGAAGGTGTTGATTCTTTTTCCGTGGTGTGTGACCACCTGGTTATCGCAAATCATTCTTATTTGTGAATCATCAAACAGACGTTTCAATTCGCGACCGAAAACGAAATCTTCCGGGTTTCTCAGTTTTTTCGTTGAATAATCAGAACAATAGCGCATCAACTCCACCAGACTTTCCACAGGTCCGGCTGAAAGGTGAAATCCGTTCTGGCTTGAAGAAACTGCAGAAAGACCGTATTGCTCCCTGTTAACCAGCAGATTATTGCGCAGGCTGCCCTGTAGGGCTTCAGCCGGATTGGTTTTGCCAATAAAGTTGTTCCTTGCAACTGCCCAGTCGATGTTTCCGGTGAGCGTGAACGCAATAATAGAACGGCCCTCTTCGGTAAAATGCATCAGTTGTTTCGGATGAAAACCATTGATCAGAAACACCTGCTTTCCATCTATTTCTACCTTTGCGCAGTAGGTTCCTCCGGCCAGCTTGACTGATTTGCTATTTTGCCAAAGCTCGTCAACCGAAGAAGGTGAATAACCGTTGTACTGTTGCAGGAGTTCCAGGCTTCCCAGTATCTTTGCGTCTTTTGGATCATGTCCGAAAGCTTCTTTAAACTTTTCAAGTGCTTCATGCGACAAAAAATCCAAAGGCTTTCTGCTTAAAGCATTGATCACCCCGTAATGCCGGGCAATAATATCATATTTCTCAAGATACGATGCCCCCAGCAACCTGATATCCTTGATGGTAAGTTTATACTCCGCCAGCTTGTCGAGCATCATTTCAAGAATGGCCTTCAAATGAATTGATTCAATATTTAAAGTGATCTCCGGCTTAATAAAAAACAGGAATTCATGTTTTGCATCATCAGAACCGGAACGGGTATACAACTCGTTGTACCCTGCAATTCCTTCCTGCGCCAAACCCACATGGTGGTTGATTATTTTGATTATTTCCTGATTGTTCATAAAGCGGCATGAGTTATCGTTGCCAAAATTATGGAAAAATGTAATAAAAACACGCTGAAATGGCACCATTCTTGTTCATTTTCGTATAACAAATGAAGAAGAAGTTAATAACCTATGTGTCCTAAATATACAAAACTCGGAATTCTGCGGAGTAAGGACTCTTATAACCGGATCTCTCTCCGGATGACCTGGACGCGCACCAGAAAAAACAGCGCGTTGAAGTTCGGCAGGTTAAGATTCGATTATGGCGATTCAAGACCAAATTACCTTGCAGAGAAAAGGTCACTTGCTGAAGGTCTGAAAATCTGAAATCCTGTGTTTTCACTGAAGTATACCTTTTTTCCGTGAAAAGCCTGTTCAAAGAACAAGTATATATAAGGGTTGTTTTTTTCGGTGGCTGATTTACCCAGAAATAAATTGTGTTCACGGGTGGCCACATCACTGAAATTCACATAATTTGCATTGATTGCAGTGTGCCCCCGGTATCCAAGTCCGAGTTGTTTTGCTGCTCTCAAAATCATGGCCCCGCGCAGCGTAAAGTCTTCATCGTTAATTGTAACGTAAATTCTTTCCTGAATATTTAGTTTCTCAAGCCATTTTCGATGATGGTATTGATTCACTGCAGCGGCATTCAATATAAGATTGCTGAATAACTCTTTGGGCATGTGCGAAAGCAATGAGGTATTTGCCACATTGCGGAGTACCTGGTTTCCCATACTGTGGAACATGGCGGATACGGATGCCGAAGGGTATTGTTCTTTCTGAAAATTACTGAACTCCCTCATGGCCGTAACAAAATTGGGGGCAACTTCTGCAGCAGCATAAGCAGTTTTTTTAAGCGCCATGTTGTCGGTTGGCCAGTCAAAAACTACCATATTCACAGCAAACCTTTCCGAAACACGAAAGCCTCTTTCCAAAACCTGCTGAAATGTTTTGCCATGTCCGTCCACATAAACAAGAAAGTCTTTTCCTGAAGTCAAACGCCCGTTTGTCTCATCAAACCCTTTCATGGGTTCAATGTAGGCAGTATCGCCCAGGGTGCCGGCGATAAAATAAAATCGTTGGTAATGCGGATCGAGGCCCTTTTTTAGCTCATACCCATTTTCAGGTTTGAAATGACGGGTGCTGATGATCATTATTTTGTTTGATGCACGCACCGGAAGCTGGTCCACAAATTTCAATTTATAGGTACCTATCATGTAATCTTTTACCGGGTTTCCATTTGAAGGAAGCACGATTGCCGATAAAAGAACGAATAATATTATGGTTGGTGATTTCATAGTTGGTCTTTATACCTATAACAGGTTTTAACGAAAAGTGTTTAACATAAATATAAAAATACTAAACAAAATATTATTTTCTGCACTAATACCACTCCTGTCGCTGCCGCTTTTACTTCTAGTCATGCTTCGACCTGCCTGCCGGCAGGCAAGCTCTGTATGACAATGCCTGTCACACTGAGCCTTCCAGCCGAAAGGGCTGAAGCCCTTTTAAACATTGTCGTTACCTGAAACCCCAGGCTGAAGCCTGGGGCTATTGATACTTACAGTACGCAGGTCTTAGTTTCTGGATCTTGGCTCTTGTCTCTTATATCTTGGATCTTGGCTCTTGCTCCCGCCTTATTCCAATATTTTCATCTCTGTTCGGCGGTTCTGCGACCGTCCTTCCTCACTTTTGTTATCGGCTACAGGTTTGTCCATGCCGTATCCCTTTGATACAATTCTTCCTGCACCTACAGAGGCGGCTATTAAGTAATCCGCTACGGCTTTGGCCCTGTTGTCTGACAATTTCAGGTTGTATCCGGCGCTGCCGGTATTGTCAGTATGTCCGCCTATCTCAACGCGGATAGCTGGATTGGCTTTAAGCAATTCAATTACTTTGTTGAGTTCCAGCATCGACTCGCTTTTTAATGAATAGGAATCGGTTTCAAAGAACACATTCCTGAGTATGATGCTGTTCCCTGCCACTATGGGTTGCAGGGGAACATCCTTGAGAAAAGGTTGGTCGGTATTCAACCCTTCTTTAAGTGAAAAGTTTTCTGAAAAGAACAGATAGGAAGTTCTTGAAACATTGAGCATGTAATTCCTGTTCACAGGGATGCTCACAAGGAATTCCCCGGTGAGACTATCCGACCAGGAATTGTAGATTATTTTCCCGGTTTCCAGATCCACCAGCTCAAATTGCGCCCTGAGCAAACTCCGGTCATGTGCATCGAAAACCTTGCCTTTCATGTAGGTTACGGCAACAGGTCTGCTCTGAATTGGAAGGTCAAATACGTAAATGTCTTTACCCTGTGCCTGGTTTACATCCGATGAATAGTAGGCTTTATTGCCCCGTGAGTTCACAATCAGTCCAATCTCATCGCGGTTGGTGTTGATCGGGTAGCCCAGGTTAACGGGTTTCTTCCAGGCTCCGGCACTGTCTCTTCGGGCAACAAACAAGTCGTGCCCACCCAGACCGATATGGCCATCGGACGAAAAATAGAGCGATTGATTATCTGAATGAATGAAGGGGGACATCTCGGTGCCCTTAGTATTGACAGAATCACCCAGGTTTTCGGGATTTGTCCACTGCCCGCTTTTATTCAGGCGCGAAACCCAGATGTCGTGCTGTCCTTTACCCCCCGGCCTGTCACTTGAAAAATACAGTGTGCGACCATCGGGGGTTATGGATGGCTGTGTTTCCCGGTAGGCACTGTTCACAGGTCTTCCCAGATTAGCCGGAACCGACCAGTTGTCTCCCTCTTTTGTTGAAGCGTAAAGATCACAACGTCCGATACCGTCATTGCGGTTGCAGGCTGTGAAAATCATATACCTCCCGTCACCCGAAATGGTTTGTGCTCCTTCATTGTCGGGTGTGTTTAAAGGCCGACCGGCATTTTTCATGGTGCCCCATCCACGGCCATCCCAATGGCTGATGAAGAAATCTTCCTGTACCTGCTTCATGAAATCTTCGCTTGGCAAAAGCCGGGTGACCACAAGGGTTTTTTCATCGGCAGAGAGCCCCGGCCAGTATTCATCATAAGGTGTATTCACAGTGGTGTCGAGGGTAACAGGATTAAAGTCCACCGGATGTTTCATGGCTTCAATGGAAAAAACGCAACGGGCCATGCCGTCTTTGGCTTTTTCAATTTGTGCATCATTTCCGCTATTCAGTGATATGAAGTGCCTGTAACTTGCAAGCGCATTTTCGTAAAATCCTTCACGGTACTCCAGGTTTCCCAGTCTTACCTGTCCGTAAGGATAATAAGTCTCATTCAGCGGCAGTCCTTTGCGATAGGTCTCAATGGCCTTGCGCGGATTTTGGTCCGACTCATAAACTTCAGCCAGCACCAGGTAGGCTTCTATAAAGCCGGGATCGGCCGCAACAGCAGTTTCAAGGAATTGCGCGGCAAGCGTGTATTTATTCAGCGAGTAGTTCTGAATTCCGTTGTTGTAGGCATCAATTGCCTTTTTCGACCGGGTTGTCAGTTTTTCCTGGGCGAATGTGGAGCCGTTTCCCGGCATCATGCCGGCAAGGAGCAATATCAATACCCATGTTTTCATATAGAGCAGGCTCAATGGTTATTTTTTCTATCTGATGATGAATTTTCCGGAATACAGGTTGTTCATATCCCGTACAATCACAAAGTACATGCCAGGAGCATAGGAACTGATATCAATTTCGTTGTCCCGGGTAAGTTTATTTTGAGTATGTATAATGCGGCCCCCCGGGTCTGCCAGGTATAACATGGAATTGCCGGAAATATTGCTGATTTGCACATTAATTTTTTCTTTTGCCGGATTGGGGATGATTCTGATTTTTTTTTCCACTTCCCGTGTTTCGGTATGTTCAAACAGAAGCCAGTTGTGCGGGTCCGTTTCCACTGCATTTACCCCGCCCGGCAGATAAAAAGCGCGGGTGACGTATGATGCATTCTGCCGCATAAAAAGCAACGTGTCCCTGTCGTAATGATTTACCTTAAACTCAAGCAGTACGTTGAAAAAGGGTGTTTCTGAAGAAACAGTTTGCAGTGAACTGACATAAAGCGTATCCCCCTGGTAATCCCAGGTAACATGATGCGCCGGATATCCTTGTCCATAATACCACTGATCAAAAAACTGGCCGAAGTCAATTTGAGTGGATTCCTCCAGGTAGTTTTTGAAATCAGCACCGGAGGCATTTCCATTGCGGTACCTTTGCAAAAAACCGGTTAGTGTTTTGAAGAACAGGCTGTCGTTGCCTACTTCCTGCCTGATCATGTGAATGATGGCAGCCCCTTTTTTATAGGATAGTCTGGAATCAAAAATCCGGTCCTCATCAGTTGCAAACTCTTCGGGAACGTAAAGGCTTCCTCCGGCAGATGCTTTAATGTAATCATGTGTCCCTTTGATCCAGTTCTCGGCATCACCTTCCTCACCCAGGTACTGACAGGCAAGGTATTCGGAATAGGATGCAAACCCCTCGTTGATCCAAATATCCTGCCAGGTGCTGCAGGTGACATAATCGCCAAACCACTGGTGGGCCATTTCATGAGCGACAAGCAGGAATGAAAAATTCACCAGGGTGGTCATGGTCTGGTGCTCCATGCCACCGCCAAAAGGCGCCACGCAATGCCCGTATTTTTCAGCGGCAAAAGGGTAAGAGCCAAAAAGGTCGGAGTAAAGCAGGATGAGTTCTTCCGTCCGGTCAATTAATGATTTGTTTTGTAAAAGGTATTCCGGGTTGTTATAAATGTAATTCTGAATCAGGATTGAATCCTGTGTTCCTTTTGGCCTTACATAAAAGCTGTAATCTATATAATCGCTTACTGTAAAGGAGATCAGGTAATAAGCAATGGGGAATCTTGATTTCCATTCATATCTGATCCGGTCACCGGCCAGGGGAACACTCGCAGTGAGAAGGCCGTTTGATCCGGCCTTCAGATTTTTATCGGTACTTAGAAAAATGTAAACCGAATCGGCTTTGTCGGTGAGCGACTGCTTGCAGGGAAACCAGTACTTGGCCGAAAAGGGTTCCGAGAGTGTCCAGGTAACGTCATTATTCCACGAAAAAACATGCTTGTTGTATATTCCCGAAGGGATGTAAACATCATTTCCGGGCCCCCGATAATATACATCCAGCGAAATTATTTCGTTTGAAACTGCCGGATCACCTAGGTTCACAGTCAGTTCATCAGCTGATCGCGAAAAGGTCTGCCTGCGTTTGTTAACTGTAACCGAATCAAGCACCAGCAAGTCGGAAAAATCAAGGACTACCTGTTCAAGTAACGCGACCACCGATTTGAGCCGGATGGTAACATAACCTTGTATAAAAGTTGAGGTATCACTTACATCCAGATTCAGGTGATAAAATAAAATATCATAGTTATCTTTGACTGACTGACCGGGATCCTTTATTTTGCCATTGCCGTTAAAGGAGAATGAGCTTGTCAGAAGAACGATACATCCTGCGATCAGCATGTACCCGGGAGTTTTTCTTAACAACATGCGCTGGAAATTTGATATAAATGTAGGTAAAAATGCCATAAAAAAAAGATCCCGGCTTTTACACCGGGATCCAACACCCAAAACTAATAAACCCTATCTGACAAAAACCTATCTTTGATATCTTGAATTCTTATCGTTTGATTTCTTATACAAATTTACGCTGTTTAGCAACATCTGTTGAATTTTTGTCGGTGATTTGCATCACTGTAGTCGGTGATATTCATCACCTATTTTAATGAATTTTGATAGAACACAGGCTGATGGCGGAAACTTTTAGTTTTTTTAACAGATATTCCGACCGCTGATTCACGAAAGACTGGCTAATTCATTAATTTTACTTTTGAAAACAGCATTTCTTTTCAGCATTTCTGCACATCAGCATTTCAACAACTGGGCTCAATGAAGAAAAACATTCTAAATCTGGCCATCAGAACCGTTCATTTGTTGAAATCCATTCATTCCGCTGATGCGGAACCCAGCCTCACTGTTTCCATCCGGCAGTATTTTCAGAAACTCGGGATTTCTGATGAGGTCATGGCTGATTATGCAGGTATTTCGTTCGACCAGGGTACGGCAGATGTGCTTTGCAACGAAATAAACAGCACGCTTTCAGAAAAGGACAAAGTTTATTTGCTTCTTCTCGTGCAGGATTGCCTGTTGCCGATGCACGACAGTCCCGAATTTATTGACAGTCTGAATTATCTATATAAATGCCTGGGTATTGAGTTTCGGCTAATCAGCAGGTTCAGGGACTTTCTTGCACAGGATGCGAGGTTAACCGATAGCAGCGATTTTCTGCTGCTTTCACCCAGGTCGGCCGAAAACGACGACAGGCTCGAGGGTAGCTGGATCGAAAACAATGCACCCAAAGTAACGACTGTTTCCGATGCATTCGATCCGAAACAGTTGAACCGGCACATACTTGTGATGTATATAGGAACTATCAGATCGTATGTGATCCGCTGCCTGGAATCAACCGGCAGGTTGTTTGATGAAGATGCGGATCATCAGTGCTCATTCAGGCTGCTGAGCCCGGGAAAGGAGTTGAGTATTAAAGGTGTTCCGGTGATCACTTTTTCGGGTCTGAAGAACCGTTTCATCCAGCGTGATGAAAAAGGTGAAGTAACCCTGGTGGTAGACCAGATACGCTATTCGGAGGCACAAGGGTTGAAAGAGGTAGATACATTTTCTACCGTTGAAAATACAGGGCAGCTGATCGGCATTGTTGGCCGCGAAGGGGTGGGGAAGAGCACCTTGCTGAAACTCCTGGCTGGTAAAATGAAACCCGACACTGGAAACATCCTGGTCAACGGATATGATCTTTGGAAAAACAAGTATTTTCTGAAAGGCATCATTGGCTTTGTCCCTGAAGAAGATCTGCTCTTTGAAGAGCTTTCGGTATTTGACAATCTGGAGCTGACAGCGCGCCTGTTCTTCAGCAATTTATCGAAAAAGGAAATAAATGATAAGGTAAACGGATTGTTGAGCAGGCTCGACCTGCTGGAATTAAAACATAAAATGGCAGGACCGGCAGACAGCAAGCACATTCAGCCCGGGCAAAGACGTTTGCTAAATATTGCACTTGAATTGTTGCGTGAGCCCCAGATTTTACTTGTTGATAACGCTTTGTCGGGGCTGGCCATGTCAGATGCATCCAAAGTTATTAAGGTATTGCATGAATATTCTTTTCAGGGAAACCTTGTAATTACCTCCATCAGCCAGGCCGACAGCAGTACCTTCATGCTTTTCGACAAGATATGGATACTCGACGAAGGTGGCTGTGCCGTATATAACGGCCCTATAAGCGGTGCCTATAATTACCTGCTGAAAAACCTGAAACTCAGTACGCAAAAGATTGATGAGGTGGATCCCACACAATTGGTCGATTTGGTGAATTACCGCCTGCCCGACAAGCAGGGGCTGGTGTGGAAAAGAGTTATGGAGCCAGCCGACTGGCACAGCCAGTATCTCAAAGAACAGTTGCTTAGTGATCAGCCCCTGCCGAACAATGTCCGCATGCCTGCCCGCATGGTGAAAATTCCCAATCTTGAGATTCAGTTGCTCATTTTTTCTATCAGAAATTTCAAGTGTAAGTTTTCCCGCTTTAACGACATCGTGAAATCACTTACCATCGGCCCCCTGATTGCACTTGTGTTGTCGGTGCTTTTTCATTTCCGTAGCGATGGGAATTACACGCTGTTGAATAACCTGAATCTTCCGCTTTATCAGTTTGTCAGCGTAATTGCGGCTGTTTTCATCGGGCTTGTTGCCAGCGTGGATGAAATCATCCGCGAAAAAAATATCCTTGAAAAAGAAGAATATCTTGAATTCAGCCGGTTCAGTTACCTGAATTCTAAAATTCTATACCTGTTCCCTGTGGTGGCCATCCAGGTACTGCTGTTCATTTTGGTCGGGAACCTGATCATGGGCATCACAGAACTTTTCTTTGTTTACTGGATTGTTCTATTCAGCGCTGCATGTTTTGGTATTCTCCTGGGCCTGGCGCTCTCTGCCGGTATGCAAAATAACAACCTGCTGCATAAGGGGATCATCCCTGTGGTAATTGCTATTCAGTTGCTCCTTGGGGGCGGCCTCATATCCTATGATCGGATGAACCTGGGGAGCAACCGCTATACGCCATTGATAGCTGATCTTATGGTGACGCGGTGGGGATACGAAGCGCTGGCTGTGGAACAGTTTAAATACAATAGTTACCAAAAACTGTATTATGACGTTGATCAGAGAATAGACAAGGCTTCTTTCTACACTTTTCACTTGATTCCCAAGCTGGAAGAATCGCTGCAACAATGTGTAAACGCATCAGATAAGGATTCTGTTAACAGGTTGACAGCATTGTTGAAAAATGAAATGAACAGGCTTTCCGGCGCATCAGATGTTTTTGCTTTCGAATATCTGAAACAGCTCGATGAGGTTGCTATGAATGAAGATATTGCCCGCGAAACAAGCGACTACCTCACCTACCTGAGTATGCATTTTTATGAGCAACACCAGCAGATGATCCGGCAAAAGGGCATTCGTACTGACAGCCTGATCGCTTCGCTGGGCTCCGACAAACTGAACCAGATGAAACTGAAACACCACAACCTGGCCCTGGAAGATGTGGTAACCACTAGCCACAGCGATCAGGAGTATGATGTGATTGGCAGTGAAATTGTTCCGTTGAGAGGTGCTGTTTATAAGGAACCTTCTTCAAATATCGGAAGAGCCCGGCTTTTCACCCCTATGAAACTGGTTAACGGACAAAAAACAGAAACCCTGTGGTTCAATATTTCCATGATGTGGCTCTTAATCTCCATTTGCTATGTGTGGGTGCTGTTCGACTTCACCGGCTTGATCCGGCGGGTACTTCACCTTCAAAAATAATAGCATATTACCCTGCCGGGGTTTTTTACAAATTATTTCTCCCCGAAACGCAACCCTGCGGTTCCGATTACAGTACAACCAAATATAGACTACACTTGGGAATGGCGGGGAAATGAAAGGTTATTATCTCAAATCGGCAATTGCAATAGGACTTCTGGTGTCTGTGATCCTGTTTTCCAGGTTTGCATCCGTGGAGAAGATTGAAAAATCACAAGGATTTCGTTGGACTGAAAAAAAGAGCGATCCGGAGTTTTTGCTTTCACCTGCATCCTGGGTTGATTCGGTACTGAACTCACTCACCCTGGAGCAACGGATAGCCCAGCTGATTATGGTAGCCGCTTATTCCAACAACCACCGCAGAAATGAACAGGAAGTAACCAAACTGGTTAAAGAGTATAATATAGGAGGACTCGTATTTTTTCAGGGTGCGCCTCACCGTCAGGCTCAACTAACCAACCTCTACCAGTCGCTTTCCAAAACACCCCTGCTGATAGCCATGGATGCCGAAAGCGGACCCGGCATGCGCATCGACAGTGCCATACGATATCCCAGCCAGATGATGCTGGGCGCTATTGAAGACGACAAGCTGATTTTCGACATGGGAAGCCAGATTGCCCATCAGCTCAAACGACTTGGGGTTCATATCAACTTCGCCCCGGTTATAGACATCAATAATAACCCCAACAACCCGGTCATTAACGCCCGTTCTTTTGGTGAAGACATGACGACCGTTACCCGGAAGTCGCTGTTTTACATGATCGGCATGGAAAATAACGGCATTCTTGCTGTTGCCAAGCATTTTCCCGGTCATGGCGATACTGAGGCCGATTCGCACCACGAACTCCCAGTTATTCAACATTCCAAAGCACGACTCGACAGCCTTGAATTATTCCCCTTCAGAGAATTGATCTATAATGGTTTGTCGGGTATAATGACAGCTCATTTGCAAATTCCCGCACTGGATTCGCGTGATACAGTTCCGGCATCACTTTCAAAATATGTTATTGACTCATTGTTGATTAAAGTAATGGGTTTCAAAGGCCTCATCTTTACTGATGCACTTGGCATGAAGGGCGTTTCAGGTCACTATAAACCGGTTGAAGCAGCTGAGTTGGCTCTGCAAGCCGGAAACGATATCCTGCTGATGCCCGATGATGTTCCCGGCATCATTACCAGTTTGGCTAAAAGGGTGCGGCAGGGTAAAATCAGCCCTGAAGAAATTGACAGACGTTGCCGCAAAGTACTGGCCGCAAAACACTGGGCGGGACTGAGCCAATACCGGCCGGTTGAACTCGCCGGGCTCAACAAAGACCTGAACAAATCCGAATACAGGTTGCTGCAACGAAAGCTGACCGAGTCGTCGCTTACCCTGCTGAAAAACCGTAATGGCATATTGCCACTGAAAAGTTTCGGTGCACTCAGGGTGGCTTCGGTGGTGTTCAGCAATAAACAGGAAAGTTTGTTCCCGCAGACGTTGGAATCGTACCTGCCGGTTACCCGTTTTTACATTCGGGGTGATGTGCACGACAATGTAGACAGCCTGTTTGCCGAACTGAAAAATTTCAACCTGGTTATAGCAAGCGTGCATGCAACTGATCTGAGCCCTGCAAAGCAATATGGGATCAACGACTTCATGATCGGCCTGGTAGATTCACTGTCATTGTACCATGATGTTGTACTCGATTTGTTTGCGAATCCCTATGTGCTGAACCGGTTCCGGCATGCCGACAGGCTGAAGGCTGTGCTCGTATCGTACGACAATGCCGACCTGACCCAGGAGCTGTCGGCACAGGCAGTATGTGGTGCAATTGGTTCGGGTGGTACTGTTCCGGTATCTACCACACAGTGGCCAGCGTTAAAATCGGGAATGAAGATGGAATCGCTGGGGCGGCTGAAGTTCACCATTCCGCTTGAGGCGGGCATGAGTGAGGATACATTGAAAAAGATAGATGACATTGTTTATAAAGCCATTGAAAGCCAGGCTTTCCCGGGTTGCCAGGTACTGGTTGCCCGTAAGGGCCGGATCATTTTCAACAAGGCTTATGGAACGCAGGTGTATAAGGGACAGGTACCGGTTGCTATTGCCGATCTGTACGATCTGGCATCGGTAACCAAGGCGGCTGCCACCACCCAGGCCATGATGAAACTGGTTGATGAAGGTTGCCTCGATATCAACCAGAAGCTGTCGGCTTACCTGCCACATCTTGAACGTTCCAATAAAAAGGATTTGGTGATCAAGGACATCCTGTTGCACCAGTCGGGTTTGCTACCCTTTATTCAGTTTTATTTCTCAACAGAGGAGCCGGTATTTAAAAACCAGCCCATGTTCACCTCCGGCATCACCGATGCCAATCCGTTGAAAGTAGCCTCAGGCCAATACATGAACCGATATACACAATATAAGGGCAACATCATTTCCGAAAGTTATTCCAGGGAATTTCCTTACCAGGTTGCTGATGAAATGTACATTTCGCGTACCTGGCCCGACTCCATGTATATGGGCATAGCTGCCTCGCGGTTGAATAAAAAGGAATATGCATACAGCGACCTGGGTTTCATATTTTTAAAACAAATGATCGACAGCATTACTGGTGTTTCGTTTGATGCCTACCTTGATTCGGTATTTTACCGTAAGCTGGGAGCCGCGAGCTTGTGTTTTAATCCGCTTCATAAATACTCCAGGCAAAGCATTGCCCCTACCGAAGATGACCAGTTGTTCCGGAAACAGCTGATCCGGGGATACGTGCATGATCAGCGCGCAGCCATGTTCGGAGGCGTTGCCGGACACGCAGGACTTTTTGGTAATGCCATTGACCTGGCCAAGTTGTTCCAGATGATGCTGAACAACGGGGTTTATGGAGGTGAAAGATACATCAGCAAACAAACCATTGAGCTTTTCACTTCCAGGCAATCATCCATGGCAAACAACCGCAGGGGGTTGGGTTTCGATAAGCCTGAACCGGATACACAGAAACCGGGCCCTGCCTGCCGGAGTGCCTCACCAAAGAGTTACGGGCATTCCGGTTTCACCGGAACCATGGTATGGGCCGACCCTGAGTACGACCTCGTTTATATCTTCCTCTCCAACCGCGTTTATCCCGATGCTTCCAACAACAAGCTGGTGGAAATGAACGTCCGCACCAATGTGCAGCAGGTGGTTTACAATGCCATTATAGAGTAGCCTCTGGCTATTAGCCATTAGCCATTAGCGGTTAGCCGATTTTCACCGATGTCATTGTTAACGAACCAGCCACAGCTTTGTCGTTAAACAACTGCACATTTTCGCTTTCTTCTTTTAATGCCAATGCATATAGCAGTGGCAAGTAATGCTCGGGGGTTGGTATGGCCAGTTCAAAGGCTTTGCCGTGGCAACGGTAATTGATCAGGCTTTTATGGTCGCCATTTAATATGTATTTTTTCATTTTTTCACTTGCTTCCAAAGCCCAATCGAAAGCATAATTATCGGTATCAAACTTTTCCCAGTCTACCTCACGCAAGTTGTGTACCATATTGCCACTGCCAATAACAAGCACTCCTCTGTGCCGAAGCGGGGCCAGTTCCTTTATCAAATCATAGTGGTACCGGGGTGTTTGGTAATAATCGAGGCTCATTTGAATTACCGGTACATCTGCCTTGGGGTACAAGTGTTTAATAACACTCCACGCGCCATGGTCGAGTCCCCATTTATGATCTAATTCAATATTGGCAGTTGTTACAAGCGATTTTGTTTCGTCAGCCAGCTTTGGATTGCCGGGTGCCGGGTACTGCACATCGAAAAGGGCTTTTGGAAACCCTCCAAAATCGTGTATGGTTTTGGGTTGCTCCATGGCCGTAACAAATGTACCCCTGGTTTCCCAATGTGCCGACACGCAAAGAATGGCTTTTGGCTTAGGGATTGATTTTTCAATGTTTCGAAATCCCTCAACAAATTCATTTTCTTCAATAGCATTCATTGGACTGCCATGCCCCAGAAACAACACCGGCATTTTTGGAGTGCTGCTTAAAGGTGATATTATATTATTTACATCATTAGGTTTCATAATTCCGTAGGATAACTAATTTCATAATTTCAACTATCATTAGTTCATTGGGACTTCCATAAGCAACACCTCTGCATCCTGCGAGTTTGCTTCTACGGTAAACTTATCGGTTTCCCAAATTCCCAGTCCGTCCCGATCGTTCAATGACACTCCATCAATGGTTACATCGCCTTTTATAATGAAGGCGTAAACGCCATTTCCGCTTTTCTTAATGCTGTATCCGGTTGAAAAACCTTTATCAAACGTTCCGAGATGAAACCAGGCATCCTGATGTACCCAAACACCTTCATCACTTTTTTCAGGCGAAACAATTTGCTGAAATCTGTTGCGCCGCTGTGAGGTATCGAGTGTAATCTGGTCGTAACGGGGCACAACATTTTGCTTGTTAGGGAATACCCATATTTGCAGGAATTTCACAGGTTTGTCTTTATTCTTGTTGTACTCGCTATGGGTAATTCCGGTGCCTGCGCTCATTACCTGCACATCGCCATTTTTTATTACCGACACGTTGCCCATACTGTCCTTGTGTTCCAGATCGCCTTCAAGAGGAATGGATACAATTTCCATATTGTCGTGCGGATGGGTTCCAAAGCCTTTTCCTTCAGCCACATAATCATCATTCAAAACCCTCAGGGCTCCAAAGTGAACCCTTTCGGGGTCGTAATAATTTGCAAAGCTGAATGTATGACGGCTGTGCAACCAGCCGTGGTTTGCATCACCCCTGCTGTCCGATTGATGTAATATTGTTTGTGCCATAATTGTTTATTGCTTCAGGCTTGTTTAACAAATTGAACTTCGCCGCCAATCATCACCTCGTCGCTCACCAGCACGCCACCGGTTTCCAATGCTGCGTTCCAATTAAGCCCCCATTCTTTACGGTTTATTTTTCCACTGAAGGAAAATCCGGCTTTTACATTTCCCCAGGGGTCTTTATTGGTTCCTCCAAATTCAACATCAAGTGATATTTCTTTGCTCACACCTTTGATGGTAAGCAAACCTTTAAGTTTATACTCATCATCAGCTGCTTTAGCGAAATGGGTGCTTTTGAAAGTCATTGCCGGGTGGTTTTCGGCATCAAAAAAATCAATACTTCTCAGGTGATTGTCTCTGTCGGTGTTGTTGGTAAAAACGGATGATGCTTCAACCGATACTTTTACGGAGCCTTTTACGAAATCATCGTTATCAATTTCGGCTGTAAAATTTTTAAACTCACCTTTTACATTACTGATCATCAAGTGTTTTACTTTAAAGGTAAGTTCACTATGTGTTGGGTCGAGTACCCATTTTGCTGAATTATTGCTTGAGTTTTCCATTGTGTTTTTATTAAAATAATTATGGTACAAAAATACAATGGAGCAAAGGGCAAGTGGTAACAGTTTTAGGAAGAAAGGTTGTAATCTTATGCAAGGAGGTTTTGCATTTCATCGCGAAATTCGGATGGTGTCTGCCCCGATTTCTTTTTAAATACATTGGAGAAGTAAGACTTCTCGTTGTAACCCAACTCAAAACCAATTTCTGAAATCGATTTACTGGTACTTGCAAGCAGGTTTTTGGCTTCGGTAAGTTTGCGGGTTTCAATTATTTCCGAAACGCTTTGATTCATTATTTTTTGGCAAATCTGGTTCAGGTTTCGAGCGGACATAAAAAGTTTCTCGGCATAAAATTCAACACCCAAAGGCCGGCGAAAATTTTCTTCCAGTATTTTCAGGAAGTTAACAAATGTTTCATTTTGCCTTGAAGTGTTGGAGTTATCATTTTCCACTAGCTTTTTTCTTTCCGACTCAATCATTATAAACAAAGCGCTCAGCAGATGCCTAACAATGGATAGGTCGGGCGTTGCGCTTTTCATCTCCTGGTTTATGATTTCACAAACGGAATTTAACCGGTTGAAACATGTGCCGGTTTGTAAAACCTGGTTGGCATTGTTATGAAAACTGGTATATAATTGAAAAATGGTTTCAGCAATGAATTCACTTTTGAAACGCAGTACCCACATATCGAAATTGCCATTCTGCAACTTTGTAACTATACGGTGTGCTTTACCCTTTGCTATAAAGCTAACCAATGGGGCGCGGACAGTATTCGATTTAAAATCGATAAAATGTTCCAGTTCACCTTTCAGTCCTACAATCAGCTCTTCAAAATCATGCATATGAGGCTCGTCGGGCATGTCTGCAATTTCTTTTGCCCTGACAGCATCAATCCTGAATATGCTAAAGAGTTGGTTCATGAATTCAAAGGTAGTAAAATAAAAAGGTAGAAATTTTCGATGAAAAGCCTGCTTGTTTTGCCACGAATGATTTCAACTTTCTCAAGGGCTGAAAAGGGCTCATGTTGGCTTCGCGCCAGTTAAATTTCGTTAACCAATAAAAAAAACAGTGTTTTGGGATTACATCGCCTTTGATTTTTATTTACTTTGCAACCGCAAATAAAAATGATTATGGACGACTATCACGCGTGCCCATATTGTAAGTATCTATTAATTTAACCTGCGACCGGTTGTTGTGGTGACTGTCGCTGGTTTAATACAGGGAGGTCACTATGATTACCTATTGGACATTTGACAATGGCTTTACAGCCCTTGATACTTTCCGGAAAAATTCCTGGATAGCCGTTACCCACCCCACCGAAGAAGAAATTGCCCTGCTGACGGGAAAACTCAAAGTTCCCGCCGAAGTACTCACTGATATTCTCGACGTGGATGAACGAGCCCGTATTGACATGGACGATTCCTGGTTTACCATCATCATGCGCATACCCATATCCAGCAGCCTTAATGGCATACCGTATGCAACGGTACCACTGGGTATTCTTATTTCAAATAACCTGATCATCACCATTTGCCAAAGCAAGAATGAGCTGATCCCCTCGCTGATCCGCAACAAAAAACTCGACTTCAACAACAAAGCCAATTTTGTGATGCAGATCTTCCTGCAAGTGGCCAACCTCTATATGCACTACCTGAAACTGATCAACATCCAGGTTGGCGATATTGAAAGAGACCTTGAGAAATCAACAAAAAATGAGGAATTGCACAAAATGCTCCGGATGGAGAAATGCCTGGTATATTTCATGACATCTTTGAAATCAAATGACATCCTGCTGGCTAAACTCCGCAACCTGAAATTTGTGAAGTCGCTCGACCTCGATGAGGACCTGGTGGAGGATGTCATCATAGAGAATCGACAGGCAATTGAAATGGCCAATATTTACAGCGACATTCAGAGCGGCATGATGGATGCCTTTGCCAGTGTAATTTCGAACAATTTGAACGTGGTGATGAAACAATTGGCGCTGATCACCATCATCCTGATGATTCCCACCTTCATTGCCAGTTTATATGGTATGAATGTGCCGAATAACCTGGAGAACAACCCCTGGGGTTTCGTCATCGTGCTGTTCATATCACTGACAGCGGTGGTCTTCGGGGTGTTCCTGTTCCGAAAGAAAAACTGGTTTTAGTCTTTCCTGGTTTTAACAAAATAAGCCACTTTTTCAAGCGACGTCACCATGTCGTATTCTTCCAGGTAAATGTCTTCAGGCACACTGAGGTTCACGGTGGTGAAATTCAGAATTCCCCTGATACCCGAAGCCACCAGTGCCTTGGCCATCTGCTGAGCGGCATCGGCCGGAACGGTGAGCAAGGCCAGTTTGATGTTGCGGGAACTAATTATTTCCCTTAACCGTTCCAGCGAAAAACATTCCACCACGGAAGAAGTGGATCCGATTTTTTTTGGATCGATGTCAAATGCGGCAGCGATTTTTAGCTTGGGGCGTTTATTTACCAGGTAAGCCGAGATGGCTTTACCCAGGTTGCCATAGCCCACCACGCCCAGGTTCATGATATCCGAGGGGTCCATAATACCGGCAATCACGTTGATCAACTCCCGTATGTCATATCCTTTTCTACCCTGGCTGGTGTAGCCGATGAACATGATGTCGCGCCTTACCTGCACGGCCGTGATGTTATGCATGCCTGCCAGTTCGTGAGAGAATATGTGAGTCTTGCCCTCATCGAGGCAACGGAACAGGGTTCTGCGGTATTCACTCAAGCGCTCAATGGTTTTTTCAGGGAGATACTTCATAATTTTCGAGATGTTGTGAAAGCTAAAATACAAAAAATAACAAATGAACATGTTTATAATGTTAGTTGGACTGCGACTAATCTTTTTTATCTTTACAATACTATTCATCGTATTCAATGAATCACCGGCGTGAAATTGTCATTTGCCTTGGAAGTTCCTGTTTTGCCAGGGGAAATAAAAGTCTGTTGAAAATTATTCAGCGTTACATAACCCAGCACGGTATTGCAGACAAGGTTGACTTTAAGGGAGACCACTGCTTTGGTGAATGTCATATAGGTCCAAATGTTAAAATTGGAGGCAAGGTATATAACGAGGTCAGTGAGGATAACATCCATCATATATTGGCTGAAGCTTTGCAGGATTTGTTAAAATAAGGAGGAATTGTATTGGAACCATTGATCAACCTGGATTCCGGGAAGTGCATCAGGTGTTACGCCTGCGTCAGATCGTGTCCCGTTAAGGCCATCAAACTGCATGCTGCCGGTGGTTACCCCGAGGTGAACAATGACCGTTGCATCGGATGTGGAGAATGTGTACTGGTGTGTCATCCGGGCGCCATTCAATACCGCAGTTCCATTGAAGAAGCCAAAGCCTTGTTCACTTCAGGTGCAAAAATTGCAGCTATTCTGTCGCCCAGCATTTCGTCGGAATTCGATGATGTTTCGGATCACAGGAAGTTTGTTACAATGATCAAGGCGCTGGGTGTGAGTTATGTAAATGAGGAGTCGTTTGCCGTTGACCTGGTTGCCTACCGATATCTGAGCCTTCTCAATGATTTTAAGGGAAGGTATTACATCACTTCTATTGACCCCGTTGTGGTGAATTACATAGAGAAATACCATCCCAACCTGGTCGGCAATCTGGCCCCGTTGCTAACGCCCATGCTGGCTATGGCCAGTGTGGTGAGGGCCATTTATGGAAAGGATGTGAAGGTGATTTACATTGGACCCGAGATTGCCAGCAAAAATGAGGCGCTCCGGATTGAAGGAGATGCAAAGGTAGATGTGGTTCTCACTTTTAGGGAGTTGCGTGAGCTATTTGTTGACTATGATATTGATGAATCCAACCTCGAGTTTTCTGACTTTGATGGTCCGCTGAGCTATAAGGGTTCGTTATATCCCTTGCGCAACGGCTTTGCCCAGGCAGCAGATATGGATGAAAACCTGCTTTCTGCCAGTTTGGTAATCATTGAAGGAAAGAAGGACATGATGGATGCCATCAGGGAATTCGACGACAAAATCAACATCATTCAGCGGCATTTTTGCATTACATTCGGCAATGGTTTGGAAGGACCCGGGAGTACCAAGCGGGGAAACCGCTGGTATAAAGAACACCAGGTGATCAAATATGCCAACAAACGACTGCAGAACTTCTTCAGGGTGGAATGGTATGACAATCTGCAACGGTTCATGGAACTGGATTTGTCGAGAACATTTGACCCGGACGACCAGCGGTTACCGGTGCCAACTGCAGATAAAATAAAAAAGATTCTTGCCGACCTGGGTAAATCGGAAGACGATTCCCTGGGTTGTGTGGAATGTGGCTATGAGAAATGCACTGATTTTGCCATCGACATTGCCAACGGGCTTACCATTCCCGAGTTATGTGTCTCCTATGCCATGAAAAACACCCAGGCATATGAACAGTCGATACATGACCTCAATGAAAAACTGGCCCAGACCAGAAAATCGCTCAAGGAATCGGAGCAGAAAACCATCGTGGAAAAGGAAACAGCCGTTCAGGCATCCGAGCTGACCAATGCCATGTTGGAGAAGTTACGCTCGGGTGTGGTTATTGTTGACCATGTGCTTAAAATAGTAAAGGCAAATGCTACTTTCACTACCATTCTCGGAGATGAAGCCGAACAGATCAATGAGGTGATACCAGGTTTGGCGGGCGCCGACCTGAACCGACTTTTACCCGCCAATGTGATTACGCTTTTTTCGTATGTGCTCACTGAGAATGAAACCATTGAAAACAGGGATATCCGGATTGGAGATAACCTGATTAACGTATCCATTTTCCCTATTGTAAAAGGGAAGGTGGCAGGCGGTATCATACGCGACATGAGGGCTCCGGAGGTTCAGCGTGCTGAAGTAATCTACCGGATCA